>JACPHL010000299.1 GCA_016188625.1 Candidatus Rokuibacteriota bacterium
AGCACCTAGCGACGGGCACGGGTCCGGAGATCCTGGTAGACCCCGAGGAGCCGGTGGGCCAGGACCGGCCAGGCGAAGGCGCGCTCGGCGCGGGCCCGGAGGGCCTTGCCCAGGCGCTGGGCCTCGGCCTCGTCGCCGAGCAGCTCCACGAGCGCCCGGGCCAGCCCGCTCACGTCGCCCGGCGGGACGTAGCGCCCCTCCTCCCCCAGGAGCTCGCGGGCCACCGGGGAGTCGTACACGACCACGGGCAGGCCGGCGGCCATGTAGTTCACGAGCTTGCCGTTGGCCTCGGTCGCCGAGAGCTTCGGGGAGACCGCCACCTGGCCGAGGCAGAGCCAGCGGGGGGCCTCGCGGTAGTCGATCCGGCCCGTGACCGTGACGTGCTCGCCGAGGCCGAAGGCGCGGACCATCGTCCGGTAGCGCTCGACGTTGGGGTAGCCCATGAGGAGGAGGTGGACCCGGGGGACCATCCGGACGACGTCCCACATCGCCTGGAGGAGGTGGTTCACGCCCTGGTAGGGGGTGAGGACGCCGAGGAAGACCACCACCCGCTTCCCCTCGAGCCCCAGCTCGCGCCGGAGCTCGCCCACGTCATGCCAGGGGTGGAAGGTCTCGACATCGACCCCGTCGGGGAGGGGGACGATCCGTTCAGGCCTCGCCCCCTGGGCCGCCAAGGCCTGGCGCCCCGCCTCGGAGCTGACCAGGAGCACGTCGGGGCGCCGGACCAGGGCGCGCTCGAGGCCGCGGGCCAGGAGGGTCCTGAGCCCGCGCCCGGAGATGAAGCCGTGGTCCACCAGCTCGCCCGTGAGGCTCCCCTGGAGGTCGGCCACCAGCGGGAGCCCGAGCCTGCGGCGGAGCACAGCGCCGACGGCGATCCCCTCGTGGAGGTGGGCGTGGACCAGGTCCGGCCGCTCCCGGCGCGCGACCCGGAGGGCGGTGAGGGTGAGAAGCGGGTCGAGGATAAAGCGGAGCCAGGAGGGGCCGAGCCCGACCCGCCCGGCGCCGGGGAAGCCGACGGTCCTGCGGACGGTGAAGCCTTCGGGGTCGCGCCCGGTGGGGTAGGTCGCCACCGTGACCTGGACCCCGAGACGCTGAAGGGCCCGGACCTCCTCGTAGATCCGCACGTGGCACCCCCGGTCGGCGAAGAAGGGGGTGGGGGCGACCATGAGGACCCGCATGAGGACCTTTTACAGGCGGGCGAGCCGCCGGAGCCAGCCGTAGGACATCAGCTGATCGGAGAGGAAGGCCCGGAGGTAGTCGGTGGGGACGCCCAGGACCGACCGCCGCCAGATCCGGTCGCAACTGTAGCAGGGGAGCTCCTTGGGGATGTCGCCCGCGGCCATCCGCGTCCTGAGCTCGACCAGCCGGGCGTCGTTCCAGATCTCCCGGAGGGGCTTCTCCTTGAGGTCCCCCATCCCCAGCTTCGCGAAGAAGTCCTGCGGGCAGGCGGTCACCGTCCCGTCCCAGTAGATGGTGGAGGAGTACCAGAGGAAGGTGCAGGGGGTGAAGCGGCGACCGTCGGCGAGGAGGGCGTCCCGCGACAGCTCGGGGAAGGTGTCCACGTCCCCCGCCCAGTTGTGGGGGTCGCGGAGGATGATCCGGTCGAGGGGGAGCCCCTGGAGCTGGTCGAGGAAGGTCCGCCGGAGCTGGCGCCGGGCGGCCTTGGCCCTGGGCGCGCCGATCTCCATGACCTGGAGCACCGTGAAGGGGTGCCTGGCCCCGAGCTCGCGCTTGAGGCGCAGGAAGGCCTTGAGGTGATCCAGGGCCCAGTCGAACTTGGCGCCCACGCGGTTCGCCTCGTACATCTGGGCCGTGTAGCCGTCGAAGGAACACGACAGAAAGTCGAGCCCGCTCTCGATGAGGGCCCGCGACTTCTTCTCGTTGAGCAGCGTGACGTTGGTGTGGATGCGGGTGTAGAGCCCCTTGGCCTTGGCGTAGGCGACCATCTCGGGGAGGCGGGGGTGGATCAGGGGCTCGCCGCGGTGGAAGAGGTTGACGTCGTAGACATGGTCGGCGACCTGGTCGATGATCCGGCGGTAGAGGTCCAGGTCCATGAAGCCGTGGTCGGCCCTGGCGATCTCCTTGTTCGGGCAGTAGGGGCAGCGGAGGTTGCAGTGGCTGGTGGACTCGATCCAGAGGCGGACCGGGAGGGGCGCGACCCTGGTCTTCCCGCGCCGGTAGGCCCAGAAGATCCGGGCCAGGCGGGCGGCGTGCCGGAGGCGTCGTGTGTCCACAAAAAGGTATTATAGCAGGGGGTGGCGGGCCGGACCCGAGGAGAATGGGGATGCCGAACAGGCGATGCCTCTGAGCCTCTTCCGACGACTGCGGGCGTGGCTTGCCGGGCGGGGTCTCGGAGGCGTCCTCCTCCCACCCCTCGCTCACGGGGCGCACGTCCGCCTGCGCGTGCCCCTGACGAGCCAGGGGACGGTCTGGGTCCGGGCCGGGGCCTCGGGCGTGGTGGTGGGCGGCGAGGCGGGCACGGACCGGGTGACGGTCGAGCTGGACGAGCCGAGGACCCTGATCACCGTGCCGCGGGCGTGGCTCGAGGAGGTGCAGGATTAGCCGGCGATCAGCACGGACAGCTCGGCGACCGACCACCAGTAGACCGGATCCCGGCCCGTCTGGACCAGCCGGAGGTGCCGGAGCCTGGCAGGCGGGAACCGGAGGGTGAGCGGCGCGGCAGGGTCGAAGCGCGCCGCCCCGTTCTCGAACCGGAAGGGCCCGAAGATCTCCGGGAGGACGAGGAGCGGGCGCCACGTCGTCCCGTCGAGGGAACCCTCTACCCGGACCCCCCGCGGCAGGTCCTCGACCCGCCCCGGGGTGATGGCCACCCCGGCGATTTCGACCACCCTGCCCAGGTCCACCGAAAGCCACTCGCCCGGCTGCTGAGGCCGGCCGGTCGTCCAGCGGGTCGCCGGATCGCCGTCGATGGCCTGCGCCGCGGGCTCGAGGGCGATGGAGGCCTGGACCTCCCAGCCCTGCCGCTCCCGCGGCTCGGCCGGAGGCGGGGCGGTGAAGTCGTGGACGACCGTGTAGTGGCCGAACGCGGTGGTCCGGTACTCCACCCCCAGCGCCCTCAGGCTCCCCTCGAACCAGGTCGGGACACCGGCGCGGAAGAGGTATCCCGCGTTGGGGGTGCCGCCCACCGCGGCGGGATAGGGCGGATAGCGATCCCGGTCCGGGAGGGCCACGATGACGCGCTCGCCGGCGTCGAAGGTCAGCCGCGGGGCGAGCCAGTAGTCCAAGGCGTAGAGCCGGGTCAGCCCTGCGGCCTCGAGGTCGCGGAACAGCCGTGCTTCTTCAGTGCGCCGCGCCCGGTACTCGGCCCGCCGCTCGGGAGAGAGGACGACGGTCGTCCGGGCCAGCGCGATGCCCATCGAGCCGCAGATGACGACGACCACCAGGGCAGCCCCGACCGCCGAGCGCCGCCCCACGACCTGGCAGAGGCGCGCCAGGCAGATCGCCAGGACCGGGTAGAGGGGGACGAGATAGCGGGGGACCTGAAGAAAGCGCCCCCAGAGGACGATGACGAGCGTGAGGGCGATGAACACGAGGAGGAGCACGGTGCCGTGCCATTCGATCCCGTGGCCGCGCCCTGCCAGGCCGGCCAAGGCCTGCCAGAGCAAGATGGCAAGGGCGACGACGACCACCCCGGGGACGATCAGCGCGAGTGGCCACGGGAGGAACGTCGGCATCCCCATGTACTCGCGGACGCCGAGGAGGACGGTCGCCAGCTCCATCAGCTGGCCCAGGGCGTCGCTCAAGGTCCAGGCCCCCCCGAAGCGCTCTGCGGTTTTGAAGGTGGCGAAGTCTCGGGCGAAGTTCACGATCCAGAACGGCAGGCTCCCGAGAAGAAAGCCCCCGAAGGCCAACCAGGCGCCTCGACGGACCGGGAGGCGCAGGTCGGCCGCCCAGAGGACGAGCAGGGCCGTCA
>JACPHL010000083.1 GCA_016188625.1 Candidatus Rokuibacteriota bacterium
GCAGGCGATCGCCAAGAAGATCGCCAACGGCAAGCTCGTGGCCGAGTACATCGTGGCCGAGGGCGAGCACAGCCAGTTCGAGATCGTCAAGCACGCCTCGACCGTGGGGGCGCGCGTCTTCTGCGGCTCCTCGGGGGTCGGTTGGGCCTACGCGATGGAGTGTCTCGTCGTGACGCCGGCACTCAGGGTGCCGATGGTCGCCATGGTGGGCAATCGCGCTCTGGACGATCCGGGCGCCTTCGGCGTGGAGCACAACGACGCCCTGTTCGTCCGGGACCTGGGCTGGCTCCTCTGCTGGATCGACACCTCCCAGGAGGCCCTGGACACCACGCTGATCGCGTACCGGGTGGCCGAGGACCGGCGGATCTTCCTCCCCATCGCGATCTCGGCGGACGGGGCCTTCCTGACCCACTCCCAGGCGCTGACCCGGGTGCCGCCCAGGGAGTGGGTGGACACGTTCCTGCCGCCCTACAACCGCGGCGACCTCCTGCTCCACCCCGACAACCCCATCACGGTGGCCCCCCAGGTGAACGAGGACTGGGTCATCGAGATCCGCCGCCAGAACAACGCGGCCACCGAGCGGGCCTACACGGTGATCGAGGAGGCCTACGCCGACTTCCGCCGGGTCTTCGGCCGTGGCCCCGAGAATCCCTGGTTTGAGGAGTACATGACCGAGGACGCTGAGATCATCCTCATGGGGATGGGGACCCTCTCGCTCCCCGTCAAGGTCGCGATCCGCAAGATGCGCGAGGAGGGGAAGAAAGTTGGGCTGATTCGGCTCCGGTGGTTCAGGCCATTCCCTTACGAGCAGCTTGCTCGCGCCCTCAGGAAGGCCAAGGCGATCGGGGTCATCGACCGCGACTACTCCTTTGGTTCGCCCTTCGGTTCCGGGGTCGTCGCCACCGAGGTCAGGGCGACGCTTTACAACGCCGAGCACCGGCCGCCGCTCATCGGCTTCATCTGCGGGCTCGGCGGCCGGGAGGTCACGCTGGAGGACGTTTACAAGGCCACCGAGATCTGCTATGCTACGGCCCAGGCTGGCAGGGCCGAACAGGGCACCTACTGGCTCGGCGTGCGGGAGTAAGGAGGGACCCATGGCTGAGACGACCACCTTCGCCAACGCCACGCAGCTCCTCGAGCCCTTCAAGGGCGTCAAGAAGCTCCCGATCGAGGAGTACTTCAGCTCGGGGCACCGGACCTGCCAGGGGTGCGAGTCCGCCCTGGTCATGAAGCTGATGGTCAAGGCCGCCGGGCCCCGGACCATCGTGCTCGGCTCCACCGGGTGCATGTACGTGGCCAACACCACCTACTACTCCACGCCGTGGGTGGTGCCCTGGATGCACACCCAGCTCGGCTCCTCGGGCTCCGCGGCCCTGGGGACCGCCGCCGGGCTCAAGGCCCTGATGAAGAAGGGGAAGATGAAGGCCGAGCCGATCAACGTCATCGCCTTCTGCGGCGACGGCGGCGGCGCCGACATGGGGCTCAGCGCCATCTCGGCGACCCTGACCCACAAGGAGTACAACTCCCTGATCCTCATGTACGACAACGAGTCGTACGCCAACACGGACATCCAGCTCTCCGGCTCGACCCCGTACGGGGCCCACACCACCTTCAGCCCCCCGGGCTCGGTGAAGCGGATCATCCACACCCGCTGGAAGAAGAACATGGCGGGGATGCTGGCGGCCGGCCACCCCGAGTGCCGCTACGTGGCCACGGTCTGCGCCTCCTACGCCGTGGAGATGATGAACAAGGTGAGAAAGGCCCTGGCCATCGGCGGGCCCACCTTCATCCACTCCCTTGACCCGTGCCCGAAGGGGTGGGATTATGACCCCATGCTGTCCCACGAGCTGGGGGAGCTGGCGGTGGAGACGGGGATCTGGCCCATGTACGAGGTCGAGGACGGCGTGGTCCGGCTCTACGGGAAGTCCAAGGCCATCGCCCAGGGGCGGGCCCGGAGGCCGGTCCGGGAGTACCTCCTGAAGCAGGGCCGCTTCGCCCACTTCACCGAGGAGGACCTCGAGTACTTCCAGAAGAAGGTGGACGCGATGTGGGAGAAGTGGCTCATCCCCGGCGTGATCCCGTTCCGCAAGGACCTGGAGGAGGACCGGTCATAACGCCCTGCGGGGCCCGGGTCCCTTAGCATTGACAGCGGGCCGCTTCGACCTTGCTGGGTCGGGTGGCTCGCTGTGTTTTTAGCCCGTGTGTCGCTACTGGGTGACAGAGGGGTGCATCGTGGCTGAAGCCGGTCGAAGAGAAGGGAGGTCGTGGATGGCAACGATGGTAGGTCGTCTATCCCTCATCGGAGTTCTGGCCGGTCTGATCTTCCTGGCGCTGGGGTCGGGCCCGGCCGCCGCGTGGGAGCCCCAGCGTCCTATCGACTTCGTCATCCAGACGTCCCCGGGTGGCGGGTCGGACGTGTACGCGCGGTTCTGGATCGGGATCATCGAGAAGTATAAGCTGTCGCCGGTCCCCGTTGTCCCCGTCAACATGCCCGGCGGGGCCGGTGCTGTGGCGCTGGCGCATCTCCACAGCAAGAAGGGCGACCCGCATTACATCTCCCCGACCCTCAACAGCGTCATCACGACGCCCTTGCTCCAGAAGATCCCGGTCATGTACCTGTCGGAGGACCTCACCCCCATCGCCAAGCTGATGATGGACCCGTTCCTCCTGGTCGTCCACCCCGACAACTTCAAGACCATCGAGGAGTTCCTGGCGGCGTGCCGCGAGCGGCGGCTCACGGCGGTGGGCACGGGCTCCAAGCAGGAGGATGAGATCCAGATCTTCGCGATGCAGCACGCCTTCAAGTGCCAGCCGTTCCGGTACGTCCCGGAGAAGGGCGGTGGGGACGTGGCCAAGTCAGTCGCGGGGAAGCACGCCGACTTCAACGTGAACCAGCCCTCCGAGATGCTCCCCCACTACCCGGCGCGGCTGATCCCCATCCTCGCCTTCCAGAAGGAGCGGCCGAAGGCGTTCCCGGAAGTCCCGACGCACTGGGAGAAGGGGATCAACTCCCAGTGGGCGGCGCTGCTCGACCTGGAGACCGGCCTCCATCAGATGCGGGGGATCATCGGCCCGCCGGACATCCCGAAGGATGCGGTGGCCTGGTACGAGCAGCTGTTCAGGAAGGTCTTCGAGACCCAGGAGTGGCAGGACTTCATGAAGAAGGGCGCCATGCAGCCCGTGTTCATGAACGGCGAGCAGTACAAGAAGTTCCTGATCATGTTCGAGAACAACCACGTCAAGGTGATGCGGGACGTCATCGGCTGGAAGCTCCGCGACGATCTAAAGCCCCGGTAGGGACGTGGCCCCCGAGCACATGGGTCGAGACTCCTCCAGGGCTGCCCCTCTTCATGAGGGGCAGCCCATTTCGCGTCCGGGGCTCAGATGAGGCCCGCCGAGATCCTCTGCGCCCTGGCCGTACTGGCCTGGGCCGGGTTGATGATCCGGGAGTCCACCCGGCTTCACATCGGGTGGGAGGCGAGCGGCCCGGGGGCCGGCTTCTTCCCGTTCTGGCTGTCGGTGGGGTTGGCCCTCGCCGTCGCCGGCGTCCTTACCCTCCCTCCTCAAGGTGGTCCTCCAGATCGCCGGGATGATCCTCGTCATGGAGGTCGTCGGGTACTATGTCGCCGCCGCCCTCTACCTGGGCCTCTCCATGCGCTGGATCGGCCGGCATGGCTGGCCCCTGGTCGTCGGCGTGAGCCTCCTCTTCCCGGTGGCGACCTACCTGGTGATGGAGCGGTGGTTCCTGATCTCCCTCCCCAAGGGGTATCTGGGGGGGTATCTGCCCTTCTGAGCGGAGCCGGACCCGATGGAGGCCCTCGGCAACCTGCTGTTCGGGTTCACCGTCGCCCTGACGCCCTACAACGTCATGGTCGCCTTCACCGGCGTCTTCCTGGGGATCATCATCGGGGTGCTGCCCGGGCTGGGGGGGACCAGCGGGGTGGCGATCCTGCTCCCCCTCACCATCGTCATGCCCCCCACCTCGGGCATCATCCTGCTGGCGAGCATCTACTGGGGGGCGCTCTTCGGCGGGGCGATCACCTCCGTCCTCTTCAACATCCCCGGAGAGCCGTGGTCGGTCGCCACCTGCTTCGACGGCTACCCCATGGCGAAGCAGGGGAGGGCCGGGGAGGCCCTGGCCTCGGCCTTCATCCCGGGCTTCTTCGCCTCCCTCATCGGGATCCTCCTCTTCACCTTCTTCGCCCCGCCGTTGGCCGAGCTCGCGCTGAGGTTCGGCCCCCCGGAGTACTTCGCGGTCCTCATGCTGGCCTTCAGCACCTTCGTCGGCCTCGGCGGCAGTTTCGCGGGGTCCAGGCGAAGGTGCGGGCGAGGGAGACGTGGCTGGTCGTCAAGTCCCTCGGCCAGCACGCCAGGACCTTCTTCACCGGGACCCTGCTGGGGTTCTGGGTCGGGATCATGCCGGGAACCGGGGCCACCCCGGCCTCCTTCATGAGCTACGGCATCGCCAAGCAGTACTCCAGGCACCCGGAGAGGTTCGGGACCGGGGTGCCCGAGGGGGTCATGGCCACCGAGTCCGCCGCCCACGCGGCCGGGATCGGGGCGCTCCTCCCCCTGGTGACCCTGGGGATCCCCGGCTCACCCACGGCGGCCGTCATGCTCGCGGGCCTCTTCATCTGGGGGCTCCAGCCGGGCCCCCTGCTCTTCTCCGAGCGGCCCGACTTCGTCTGGGGGCTCATCGCGAGCATGTACATCGGCAACGTGATGGGGCTCCTCATGTGCCTCCTCCTGGTCCCCTTCTTCACGGCGATCCTGCGGATCCCCTACGCCATCCTGGGTCCGCTGATCGTCCTCCTCTCCGCCCTGGGGGCCTACGCCGTGAAGAACATGATGCTCGACGTCTGGTTCCTCCTGATCTTCGGAGTGATCGGCTACGTCTTCAAGAAGTTCGGCTATCCCCTGGCCCCGCTCGTGGTCGCCCTCGTCCTGGGGGACATGACCGAGCAGACCCTCCGCCAGAGCCTCATCATGTCCGACGGATCGGTGACCATCTTCTTCACCCGGCCCATTGCGGCGTTCTTCATCGTCGTGGCCGTGATCCTCTTCTCGCTTCCCGCGCTCAAGCTCATGACCCGGCGAGCCCGGGGTGTCCTCCAGCCGGTCGCGCGGGACCCCGACCACCATACGCCATAGCCAGGACGCCCACCTGCTAACCTCCCGCCGCGAGAGCATGCCCTCCCACCGGACGAACACCCCCCCCGCGCCCCGGGCCGGTCGAATCGGCCAGAGAGGGGTCGGGCGATGGGCCTGACGGCGTGGCTGGCCCTGGCGATCTTCTCCGCGACGATCCTGGTCGTGATCACGGGGATCATCGACCGCTCGGTGGCGGCCCTCGTAGGCGTCGTGGTGATGGTCTGGGCCGGCGTCATGAGCGAGGTCGAGGCGTTCCTCTCCGTGGACTGGAACGTCATGGCCATCCTGGTGAGCGTCTGGGTCATCGCGGGCTACTTCGGGAAGACGGGCGTGCCGCGGTGGCTCTCCGTGCAGGCCCTCAGGTGGTCCGGCGGCCACGGCGGGCTGCTGGTGATGATCCTCTCGATGCTGGCCGGGATCCTCTCCATGTTCGTGGACAACGTGGTCGTGATCCTGATGCTGGCCCCCGTGGCGCTGCCCATCGTCCGGCACCTCGGCCTCCCCCTCACCCCGGTGATCCTGATGATCGGCTTCAGCGCCAACTTCATGGGGACCGCGCTCCTGCTCGGCGACCTCCCGCCCCAGATGCTCCACAGCGTCTCGGGCGCGGAGTTCGTGGACTTCATCTGGCAGTTCGGGCGCCCGTCGTCGTTCCCCATCCTCATGGTCACCTTCGCCCTGACCCTGGCCGGCATGTACCTCTACGGCTTCCGGGCCCGGAGGGCGGGCGCGCCGGCGGTTGCCGGGGCGGGCGAGGGGTTCGCCGTCGATCCCCGGATCCCCGACCGGGCGTTCGCGGCCATCGTGCTCCTCGGCTTCCTGGCCACCATCGTCGGCATGGCCTTCCGCGAGGCCCTCGACGTCAAGCTGGGGTACATCGCCCTGACCGGCGCGGTGGCGCTCATGCTGGTGTTGGAGGCGTTCGGGCACCGTCTCCGGAAGCCCGACTTCGAGGCCATCCTCCAAGAGCTGGACTGGCGCGCCATCTTCTTCTACATCGCCCTGTTCGCCCTCGTGGGAGGCCTCGAGAGGACGGGGATCCTGGAGCGGCTCGCCGAGGCCCTGACGCCCCTGTTCGCCGAGAACCTGGCCCTCGGCGCCACGCTCCTCTACTGGGTGACCGTCCCCATCGTCGGCGTGGTGGAGCACGACGCCTACATCCTGACCTTCCTCTACACGATCCGCGACCTCGGCCAGCAGGGGGTCGAGCCGTGGCCGCTCTGGTGGATGCTGGTCTGGTCCGGGACGCTCGGGAGCAACCTGACCGTGGCTGGCGCGCCGGCCCTCTACGTGGCCCTGAACATCTGCGAGCGGGAGGAGCGCCGCAAGGTCCCGCTCCGGGAGTTCCTGGGCTGGAGCGTGCCGTTCACCATCCTGGCCGCCGGAATCTGCTACCTCCTGGGGATGCTCCTCTGGGTCTGGCCGTACGCCTCATGACGCCGCCGCGGGAGCCAGCCCCAGCAGCGCCAGGACAGCTCGCGCGCTCTCGACCCTCGACTCGCGGATGGGATGGTCCGTTCCGAGCGCCGGCTTCGCCGGCGCCCCCTTTGGGGGGAGGTTTCGGAAGGGGGGCGTCAGCCCCCCTCCGAGTCTTCCTCATGACGCCCGGGGTGGGTTGCGGGGAGGGGACGGCGGTGTTAGAGTCTGGGGCGGCAGGGCCGGTGTGAGAGACCCGAGCCCCCGAGCCATGGCCTGGCCCGACGTCGAGCCGATCAAGTCCACCAGGATCTACGCGGAGATCGTCCGCCAGATCAAGGCCCTCGTCGCCGAGGGGAAGCTGAAGTCCGGCGATCAGCTCCCCCCGGAGCGCGAGCTCGCCGAGAAGTTCATGGTGAGCCGGACCTCGGTCCGGGAGGCCCTGCGGGCCCTGGAGAGCCTCGGCCTCATCGAGATCCGCCCCGGGGAGGGGACCTTCGTCAAGGAGGTCTCCGTCGAGGCCCTCATCGAGCCCCTCGCCCTCGTCATCCTCACCCAGAAGCAGGTGGCCGCCGAGCTCTTCGAGGCCCGACGCCTCCTGGAACCCCCGATCGCGGGGCTCGCCGCCCGGCGGGCCTCCCGGGAGGAGGTCCAGGAGCTGGAGCGCATCCTCGACGAGCAGGCCAAGGAGGTCGCCGGCGGCCGGACCGGGCTCACCCAGGACGCGGCCTTCCACACGGCCATCGCCCATTCGACCCGCAACCGGGCGATCACCCGGCTCGTCACGACCCTCATGGATCTCCTCACCCAGAGCCGCGAGGAGTCGCTCCACACCCCGGGCCGGCCCGAGCGGTCCCACGAGGATCACCGCCGGATCCTCCAGGCCATCCAGGCCCGGGACGAGGAGGAAGCCCGCCGGGCGATGCTCGACCACCTGGTCGCGGTCGAGCGGCTCCTGACCGGCCGGGAGCCCGAAGAGGCCCGGGCGCCCCAGCCGGGTCCCGAGCCCCGCCGCCGGCGCCCGGGGCGCTGAGTGCCTCGGAGGGGGGCTCCGCCCCCCTACCGAGCCTCCCCCCCAAAGATTGCGCCGGCGAAGCCGGCGCTCGGAGCGGACTATCCCATCCGCGAGCCGAGATTCCGGAGCGCGCGAGCCGCGCCGCGTTACCCGGACGGGCGCTAAGCCGGCCGCCTCGGGACCCGGGGCAGCCACCCGGAGGTCGAAAAAGGCCCAGATGGCGCCTCTCCAGCGCGCATTTCCCCTTGACAGAACAGGGAGTTAGTTGCTATTCTGGCAGGACTTTCCTTCACAGGGGTGAAGGGGGTGGCGAAGTTCGTGTATTTTTTCGGCGGCGGCAAGGCTGAGGGGTCCAGCGCGCTCCGGCCGCTCCTGGGCGGCAAGGGGTGCGAGCTGGCCGAGATGACGAATCTCGGGATCCGCATCCCGCCCGGCTTCACCATCACCACCGAGGCGTGGGCCGAGTACGTCCAGCAGGGCCGGCGGGTGCCGCCGGGACTCATGGAGGAGGTTGCCTCGCACCTCGGCCGGCTCGAGGAGCTCCTCGGTCTCGGGTTCGGCGATCCGGCGAAGCCGCTCCTCGTCTCCGTCCGCTCCGGTGCCCGGGTCTCGATGCCGGGCATGATGGAGACGATTCTGAACCTCGGGCTCAACGACCGGACCGTAGAAGGGCTGGCGCGGTGGACCGACAACCCGCGCTTCGCCTGGGACTGCTACCGGCGCTTCCTCACCATGTTCGGGGACGTGGTCCTCGAGATCCCCCGGAAGGCCTTCGAGGAGGCCCTGAGCGCGGCGCGGGAGAAGGCCGGGGTCGGGACCGACGGCGAGCTGTCCGCCGACGCCCTGAAGGCGCTGGTGGCGACCTACAAGGGGATCTACGAGGGTCACGGCCAGCGCTTCCCCCAGGAGCCCAAGGAGCAGCTCACGGGCGCCATCGGGGCCGTCTTTGGCTCCTGGTACTCGCGGAAGGCCGAGGAGTACCGGCGGATCCACGGGATCCCCAACGACTGGGGGACCGCCGTGACGGTCCAGGCCATGGTCTTCGGCAACCTCGGCGAGACCTCGGGGACCGGGGTGGCCTTCACCCGCGACCCCTCCACGGGCGAGCGCCGGTTCTTCGGCGAGTTCCTGCCGAACGCCCAGGGCGAGGACGTGGTCGCCGGGATCCGCACCCCCCAGCCCATCGCCGCCCTCCAGGCGCGGATGCCCGGGGTCTACGAGGAGCTCGTGGACGTCTACCAGACCCTGGAGGGGCACTACCGGGACATGCTCGATCTCGAGTTCACGGTCCAGGAAGGGACGCTCTACCTCCTGCAGTCGCGGGTCGGGAAGCGGACCGCGGCCGCGGCGGTCCGGATCGCCGTGGAGATGGCGGCCGAGGGGCTCATCGACCGCGACGAGGCGCTCCTGCGGGTGGACGCCAACGACGTCAACCGGCTCCTCGCCTCCGTGTTCGACGGGCAGGCGCGCCGGGCGCCGCGGTGGGGCACGTGGTGTTCACCCCGGAAGACGCCGAGGCGTGGGCCCGCCGGGGCGAGAAGGTCATCCTGGTGAGGACAGAGACGTCCCCCGAGGATGTGGCGGGGATGTACGCCGCCCAGGGGATCCTCACCTCGCGCGGCGGCCTGACCTCCCACGCGGCCGTCGTGGGGCGCGGGATGGGCAAGACCTGCGTGGTCGGCTGCGGCGATATCACCGTCGACGAGGAGGCATTGGAGTTCCGGCGAGGCAATTTCCGGGTCCGCCAGGGGGACGTCATCGCCCTGGACGGCGAGACCGGGAAGGTCATCATGGGCCCCGTGGCCACCAAACCCTCCGAGATCGTGCAGGTGCTGCTGGAGAAGAGCATCGGCCCGGACGACTCGGCGATCTTCCGGTACTTTCACACCATCATGCGGTGGGCGGATGAGGTCCGCACCCTCGGCGTCCGCTCCAACGCCGACACCCCTGCCGGCGCGGCAACGGCAGTGGCGTTCGGCGCCGAGGGGATCGGGCTCACCCGCACCGAGCACATGTTCTTCAAGCCGGAGGAGCGGATCGCCATCGTCCGCGAGATGATCATGGCGGAGGATCACCCGGCACGCCTCAAGGCGCTGGAGCGGTTGCTGCCGATGCAGCGCGACGACTTCATCGGGATCTTCCGGGTGATGGACGGCCGGCCGGTGACGATCCGTCTCCTGGACCCGCCGCTCCACGAGTTCCTCCCGAAGGAGAAGGAGGTCGGGAAGGAGCTGGCCGCCGAGCGGGCGAAGCGGCGGAGGAACCGCGAGCGGATCGCCGAGCTGGAGAAGACCCTGGCCAAGCTCCGCGCCCTCCAGGAAGCGAACCCGATGCTGGGGCACCGCGGGTGCCGCCTCGGGGTCACCTACCCGGAGATCTACGAGATGCAGGTCCGCGCCATCTTCGAGGCGGCGGCGACGCTGGTCAGGGAGGGCGTGCGCGTCGAGCCCGAGGTGATGATCCCCCTGGTGGGCACGCGGGGGGAGATGCGGCTCATGCGCGAGGCGACGGTGCGGACCGCCGAGGTGGTGCTCGCGGAGGCTGGGGTCCGGGTTCCGTACACGGTGGGGACCATGATCGAGGTCCCGCGGGCGGCCCTCATCGCCGACCAGATCGCCCGGGAGGCCGAGTTCTTTTCCTTCGGCACCAACGACCTCACCCAGCTCACCTACGGCTACAGCCGGGACGACGCCGGGAAGTTCCTGCCGCACTACCTCGAGAAAGGGCTGCTGCCCGGCGACCCCTTCCGGGTGCTGGACCAGGAAGGAGTGGGCGAGCTGATCCGGATCGGGATCGAGCGCGGGCGGAAGACCCGGCCTGACCTCAAGGTGGGGATCTGCGGCGAGCACGGCGGCGAGCCGTCCTCGGTGGAGTTCTGCCACCGGGTGGGGATGAGCTACGTCTCCTGCTCCCCCTTCATGATCCCCATCGCCCGCCTGGCGGCGGCGCAGGCCCGGATCAAGGAGCAGCGGGGCGCCTGATGGCCACCTTCGAGGGCGTCTTCATCCCCGTCGTCACGCCCTTCCGCGGCGAGGGGGTGGCCTACGACCGGCTGGGGGCCAACCTGGAGCGGTGGAACCAGACCGGCCTGGCCGGCTACGTCCTCCTGGGCTCCACCGGCGAGTTCCCGCTGCTCGGGGAGGGCGAGAAGGAGCGGGTCCTGGCCACGGCGCGGGAGCACGTGCCGGGTGAGAAGCGCCTGATCGGCGGGACCGGGGGGGAGTCCACGGGGGCGGCGATCCGGCTCAGCCGGCGGGCGGCCGAGCGCGGGGCGGACGCGGTGCTCATCATCACCCCGCCTCTACAACTTCCCCGCGAACACCGGGCTCAATCTCGAGCCCGAGACGGTGGCCCGGCTGGCCGAGCACCCCAACATCCGGGGGATCAAGGACAGCTCGGGGAACGTCCCCCAGGCCGCGGAGATCATCCGGCTCACCCCCAAGACCTTCCAGGTCCTGGTCGGCAGCGCCGTCGCCCTTCTGCCGGCCCTTCTCCTGGGCGGCTCGGGCGGGATCCTGGCGGTGGGCAACGTCGCCCCTCGGGAGTGCGTCGAGCTCTACCAGCTCGCCCGGGAGCGGCGCTGGGAGGAGGCGCGGGAGCTCGCCTGGCGCCTGAACGCGGTGGACACGGGGATCCGCGTCCGCTTCGGCATCGGGGGCCTGAAGGCGGCCCTGGACCTCCTCGGGTACTACGGCGGCCCGCCCAGGATGCCGCTGACCGCCCCGGACGCGGACGGGATCGAGGAGATCAAGGAGATCCTGGCCACGGCCGGGTTGCTCTAGATGCCTGTTCGGGTAATGCTGCGCGCTTGCGCTCTGGACCTCGGCTCGCGGATTGAGTGGTCCGCTCAGGGCGCGGGCTTGGCCCGCGCACCTTTGGGGGGAGGTTCGGAAGGGGGGCATCGCCCCCCTCCGAGGCATTAAAGGAGGCGGTGTCCCGTGAAACTCACCGGCGCAAGGATCGTGCTCGAGTCGTTGAAGCGCGAAGGCGTGGACGTGGTCTTCGGACTGCCCGGCGGGGCGGTCCTGCCCGTCTACGACGCCCTGTACGACTTCGACTTGCGCCACATCCTGGTCCGGCAGGAGGCCGCCGCCGGGCACGCGGCGGAGGGGTACGCGCGGGTCACCGGCAAGGTGGGGGTCTCGATGGTGACCTCGGGGCCGGCGGCGACGAACCTGGTCACCGCGCTCCAGGACGCCTACATGGACTCGATGCCCATCGTGGCCTTCACCGGCCAGGTCCCGACCCACCTGATCGGCAACGACGCCTTCCAGGAGGCCGACAACGTCGGGATCACCCGGCCCTGCACGAAGCACAACTTCCTGGTCAAGGACACCAAGGACCTCGCGGCGACCATCCGGGAGGCCTTCTACCTCGCCTCGACGGGCCGGCCCGGGCCGGTCCACGTGGACCTGCCCAAGGACGTCCTGATCAAGGAGGCCGTCTTCGAGACGAGGGGCACCCGGGGCAGATCAAGAAGGCCGCCCGCTCCATCATGAAGGCCAAGCGCCCGGTCCTCTACGTCGGGGGCGGCGTCATCTCCTCGGACGCCTCGGAGGAGCTCCGGGCGCTCGCCGAGCTGGCCCGGATCCCCGTGACCACCACCGTGATGGCCCTCGGGGCCTTTCCCTCGGAGCACCCGCTCTCGATGGGGATGCTGGGGATGCACGGCGGGTACACCCCCAACATGGCGGTCTACAACTCGGACTGCCTGATCGCCGTGGGGGCCCGCTTCGACGACCGGGTGACCGGCAAGGTGGAGTACTTCGCGCCTCAGGCGGAGATCATTCACATCGACATCGACCCCTCCTCGATCTCCAAGAACATCCAGGTCCACATCCCGATCGTGGGGGACGCCCGACGGGTCCTCGCCCGGCTCATCCGGGCGCTCGGCGAGGAGGGGGCCGCCGATCCGCCGGCCCAGGTGCGCGAGGCCCGGGAGCAGTGGCTCAAGCAGATCGCCCACTGGCAGGCCAAGTACCCGCTCCGCTACGACTGGGACGATGAGCTGATCAAGCCCCAGTACGTC
>JACPHL010000084.1 GCA_016188625.1 Candidatus Rokuibacteriota bacterium
CAGGAAGCGGACCCGCCCGTCGGGGAGACAGGTCGCCCCCAGGAGGCGGTCGGGGTGGAGCGGCTGGAGGGTTCGTGACGTGCCGATAGGGCGATTATAGCCCGGGCCGCTCGTGGACCACCCGGCCCTCGACCACGGTCAGGTCCACGGCGATCTCCTTGATCCGGTCCTCCGGGCAGGTGAGCGGGTCGTCGCTCAGGACCACCAGGTCGGCGGCGTAGCCGGGCGCCAGGACGCCCCGGCGATCCTCGGACCAGGTCAGGAGGTGGCCGTTCTGGGTCGCGATCCGGAGGGCCTCCTCCCGCCCGAGCCGGCTCTCGCCCAGCCCGCTCCCCGAATCGCCATCCCACCGGGCCAGCGCCTCCCACATGGTCCAGGGCATCGAGTACGGGACGTTGTCGGTGGACAGCGCCACGGGGACGCCGGCGTCGAGCAGCTCGCGGATCGGGGTCCCCCGGTCCCGCAGGCGGTCGAGCCCGAACCGGTCCGAGGCCATGTACATGAAGTTCGGGGTGACCGTCGCGATCAGCCCGAGGGCCTTCATCCGCCGGATCTGTTCGGGCGTCGCCTCGACGACGTGGATCGCCACCCAGCGGCGGTCGCGGATGGAGACCTCCCGGTCGATCGCCTCGTAGGCGCGGAGCACGTGCTCGAGGTCGTAGCAGACGAGACAGTTCACGCGGAGCCCGAGCCGGGCGGCCTCGACTCCGATCCGCACGAACCGGTCGTGGGGCAGGGCCTGGTAGAAGTGGCCGGCCCACTGCTCGTAGGGGTACCCGGTCGCGATGAGCTCGGCGACGCGGGGGTCGGCGCTGTCCAGCGTGATCCCCTCGACGCGGAACAGCTCGTCCCCGAGCCCCCGGTCGCCGGCGACCCCCGCGTAGTGGTAGAGGAGATCGACGATCGCGCGGTCGTCCTTCGCCGCAGTCGGCACGCTGAGGGCCGTGTGCATCCGGACCGTGAGCTGGCCGCGTCCGTGCACCTCGCGGTACGCGCGGATCACCGCCGGGGTGAGGCCGTGCCCCTCGTAGGCGCTGGTCGTCCCGACCGCGCTGTAGGCGGCAGCCCCGAGCCGGACCCCCTCGACCCGATCCAGGTAGGTCAACCGCGGGAGGCCCTTGAAGAGGGTGTACTCCAGGACCTGGGCGTAGTTGCGCTCCAGGAAGACGCCCGTGGGCTCGCCCCTGGCGTCCCTGACGATCTCGACGTTGTAGGGGGCCGGGGTGTCGCGGGTGACGCCGGCGAGCCGGAGCGCCGGGGAGTTGGCCACCGAGGGGAACGGTCGGCGGCCCCACCACCCCCACACTGCGCGGATGTAGACGGGGTTGTCGGGGGCCGCGGCGTCGAGGTCGTACCGGGTGGGGAAGCGTCCCTCGCGCAGCTGCTCGGGCCGGCTCACGTAGTCGAAGGGGGGCTGGCCCATGGGCATGAGGACGATCCACTCGCCGGGCCGCGCCGACCGTGCCGCCTCCCGCACGACCTCGACGATCTCGGCCACCGAGCGGAGGCCTGCGATGGGGATCCCCCCGCGCGCCTTCAGGCCCTCCCGGTCCATGTGGGGGTGCGCGTCGAAGAAGCCGGGCACGACCGTGCGCCCGGCCAGGTCGACGCGCCGCGTCCGGGGTCCGACCTCCCCGAGGAGCGCCGCCGAGGGGCCCACGGTCGCGATGCGGCCGGCCCGCACCGCGACCGCCTCGGCGATGGTCGAACTCCGGTTAAGCGTGATGACCCTGCCGTGGTGCAGGATGAGGTCGGGCTCGGCCATACCCCTTCGGACCAGGACGCGGGGACCGCGCGGTCTCTCCGATGCGCCGTGCAAATCTCGACCGGGAACGGATCCCGGTCAGGCCGGCATCAGACCACCGCCCGGCCCTTCCCGACGCGCGGCCGCGGCCGACCGCCGTCGGCCACGGCCATCGCCACGAGGATCTCGTCGGGCCGCGGGGCGTCGGCGACCACGACCGTCATGGTATCGAGCTCGTCGAACGACCAGATGTTGTCCTTATTGACCAGCGGGATGTCGATGAGCGTCCCCGCGGCCGCCACCTTCGCATTGGACGGGATGATCGCCTCCCCGCCCCCGACCGCCTCGCGCATCGGCTTGCCCAGCTTGGGGTGCAGGATCGCCGCCCCGTGCTCCACGTCGCCCATCGTCCCGACGATCGCCGCCTTGCCGTAGCTCACCGCCTTGCCCCCGAGCAGGTCCACGACGCGCTTCATCAGCAGGCCACCGAGCTCCATGCCGACATCGAACAGGGGCGTCAGGTCCTCGACGAAGCGGCCGGCGTACGGGTTCTTGATCACCGCGATCCCCGCGACCCGGCGGACGGGGCGCGGGAGCCGGTCACCCGCCTCGGCGAGGATCTCCTCGGTCGTGAAGACGATCTTCCGTACGTCCACTTTCCCCCTCCTTACCCGGACAACGGGGAGACCGATCAGAGGCCGACAGCACAGCCGTCCTTCCGCCAATCCGAGGCCCCGGCGAGGACCCCCGTGGCCTGATCCACCGCGATGGCCTGCGCGCCGCCCGAGGGCGAGGACATGGGGGTGCCGACGCGCTCGGGGCGATGCCCGCGGGCGGCGAGGCCCGCCTCGACCTCCGCGGGATGGCCGGCGTCCAGGTAGACGCGATCGCCCTCGAGGTGCCGCACCCTCGGGGCATCCACCGCCTCCTGGAGCCCGAACCGGAAATCGATCAGGTTGGCGAGCACCTGCGCCTGCCCCTGGACCTGCATGTCCCCCCCCATCACCCCGAACGCCAGCGCCAGCCGATCGTCCTCGAGGACCATGGCGGGGGTCAGCGTGTGCAACGGGCGCTTCCCCGGCGCGATGGCGTTCCGATGGCCAGGGGTGAGGGAGAACCCGCGGCCCCGGTTCTGGAGCACGATCCCGGTGCCGTCCACGACGATGCCGGAGCCGAACGCGTTGAAGAGGCTCTGGACGAGCGAGACGCCGTTGCCGAAGGCGTCCACGGCGACGACCACGACCGTGTCACCGGCGTGGTCGAGCGGGCCCGCGGGATGGCTGGAGGCCCGGTCGCCGATGAGCCGGGCGCGGCGACGGGCGAAGGCCTTCGACAGGAGCATGCCCGTCGGCACCTCGGCGTGCGTCGGCTCCGCCAGGTACAGATCACGATCCGCGAACGCGAGCTTCTTCGCCTCGATGATCCGGTGCAACGTCTCGATGCTGTTGTGCCCGCTGGCGGCGAGGTCAAAGTTTTCGAGGATGTTCAATATCTCGAGGGCCGTCACGCCCTGCGTGCTGGGGGGCGCCTCCAGGACGGTGTAGCCGCGATAGGTGGACCAGACGGGCTCGACCCAGTTGGAGGTGTGCCCCGCGAGGTCGGCCTCGTCGATGAGGCCGTCCAGCCGGCGCGAGCACTCCGCGATCGCCGCGCCGATCTCGCCGCCGTACAGGGCCGTCGGGCCGACCTTCGCGATGGCCCTGAGGCTCTCGGCGAGGTCGGGATTGCGGAAGACCTCACCCGCGCTGGGCGGCCGACCCTCCGGGAGGAAGACCGCGGCGGTGGCCGGGTGTTTGGCCAGGACCTCCTGGCAGGCCTGCCACTGGGCCGCGATGACCTCGGAGACCGGGAACCCGTCCTCGGCGCAGGCCATGGCGGGCTCCAGCGCGCGCGCCAGGCCGATGGTGCCGAACCGCTCCAGCAGCATCGCCCACCCGGACACCGCGCCCGGGACGGTCACCGCCAGGATCCCCCGCGGCGGGATCGAGTCGAGCCCGCGGTGGCGGAACTCCTCCAGCGTGGCCCGGGCCGGGGCGCGCCCCGAGGCGTTGAGACAGTGGACCCGGCCCGTCGCCCCGGCGTACACCAGCGCGAAGAGGTCCCCGCCGACGCCGGTCATGTGGGGCTCGACGACCGCCAGGACCGCGGCCGCGGTCACGGCCGCATCGACGGCGTTGCCGCCCTCCTCGAGGACGCGGAGGCCCGCCTGCGCCGCGAGCGGCTGGCTCGTGGCCAGCATGCCGCGGCGGGCGAACACGACGGAGCGACGGCCGGTCCAGCCCTCCAGCTTCCGGCCGTCCCAGGTGAAGGGCACGCGTCAGACTCCTCGCCCTTGGGGGCCGATGCGGTGTCCGGGGTGGCGGAAAAGAGGGCCCGCCAGCGGCCGGCGAACGCCAACCGCTGGCGGGCCGGGGAGGGGCGAGGGCTACCCGCTCGCCGTCGGCCAGGTCTCCTTGATCCAGTTGTACGTCGCGGTCGGGTCGTTGTGCGTCGTCCCGGGCCGCGGCCAGCCGGGGGGCGCCGTGATGCTCCGGATCGGGACGGTGATCACCCGGCTCAGATCCCAGACCGGGAACTCGTACTGTGGGGTATTCTTCAGGACCCCCGTCAGCGCGTCCTTGTACCCCTGGTGGTTCTCCGGCCGGATATAGAGGGGACCGGCCGGGGAGTCCCAGGATATCCCCTCGAGCATGGCGATGATCGCCTCATCGTCGGGCCAGCCGCCCACCAGCCGGTTGGCCTTCTCGACCGCGGCCTTGAGGAGGTAGAGGGCGGTGTAGGCCCCCTCCGCCTCGAAGTTCGGGTACTCCTTCCACATGGCGTGGAAGGCCTTCACGAAGTGCTCGTTCGGGAGCCACGACCTCCCCGGCGGGTAGGTGAAGTGGTAGTTGGCGTGGACGCCGGCGACGACCCCCTCCGGGTGGTCCTTGCCGATCGAGTGGGGGGCGGCCCCGAAGGCGAGGGTCGTGGCGTACTTCATCTTCTTGAACAGGTCGTAGCGGAGGCTCTGCTTGTAGAAGGCGACATAGTCGCCGCCCCAGAGCGAGGTGAAGAGGAGGTCCGGCCTGGCCGCGATGATCTTGGTGATGTGGGCGGTGAACTCGGTCGTCCCGAGCTTCGGCCACGCCTCAGCCACGACCTCGACCTTGCCGAGCAGCTTCTGGCTCGCGATGTTGAAGTGGTCGAAGGCGTTCCGGCCGTAGGAGTAGTCGGGGTGGATGTGGGCGATCTTCCGCACCTCCGGCCACGCCGTCGCCGCCCCGATGGCCGCCATCGAGCCGTCGGCTGACTGGATGTTGGTCACCCGGAAGACGTAGTGGGGGTTCGGCACCGCCTTCTCGAACAGGAAGTCCGTGCACCCGTCGGTGAAGAGCGTCAGGACCTTCAGCTCTTCGGCGACCGGGCCGAGGGCCGGGGTGTTGCCGCTCGAGATGACACCGGTGAAGGCGTCGATCTTCTCCGACAGCTTCATCCGCCGCAGCTCCTTGACGTTGGCGTCCGTCCCCGCCGCCTC
>JACPHL010000297.1 GCA_016188625.1 Candidatus Rokuibacteriota bacterium
ACTTCTGAACGACGACCGCCGACGCGCGCTGGAAGGCGCCGACTTCGAGGTTGCCGACCCCGTTCAGGTTCGAGAGGAGATGGACGTCGAAATCCTCGCCGGCCCGACGAGCGGTGCGCTCGAAGTAGGACCAGCCTTCGGGATCGTCCGACGCCATCGACGCGACCATGACGAGCTGGAGCTCAGGAATCTGCCGCTTGACGATCCGGTAGGCGTCGACGACGCCGAGCGGGTCCTTCCAGGGATCGAACCGGGAGACCTGGGCCAGGAGGGGCCGCGTGAGGTCGATCCCCGCGTCCGCGATCCCCGTTTGCAGAGGTCGAGCGAGAGGTCCATGTTCTTGGTCGCCAGCGGATCGATGGCGGGGGGGATGAAGGCCACGCGCGGGATCTCCAGGTGGGGCAGGAGGAACTCCGGCATGGTGAAGACCAGCGCGTCGTACTCGGCGATGAAGGGGGCGAGGAAGTCGCGCACCTTCAGACTGGGCGCCGAGCTGTCGATGTGGCAGCCAGATCCACCGGGCGTCCCGCGGGCCGGCGAAGTGGCGGAGTGCCGCGGGCTGGGGATCGTGTACGACGAAGATGTCGTAGGCCGTCTCCAGCAGCTCGGCCGCTTTTCCATTCATCTCGAGGTAGAGAGCCCGCGCGCGCTCGTCGGGCTCGTACTCCGCGCCCTGGAGCGCGTTGTGGAACGCCTTGGTGACGGTGAAGAACTCCGGCTCGCCGTGGATCAGGCGCCACTCCACGGAGAGCCCGAGAGCCTGGAGCAGCGGGAGGTGCCGGGAGAGCAGCTCGGCCACGCCGCCGCCGAAGGCGGTGGCGTTGACGTGGCAGATCCGGACTCCCTTGAGGTCCCCGGCCAGGGAGCGGATCTCGTCGATCAGCTCATCGCCGACCAGACGGCGGTGGTTCTCGAGGTTGACGGAGGCCGCGCAGCAGTGGCGGCCGATGGAGACCCTGGGCAGCATCAGACCCTTGCCGGCGCTCGCGGGGCGGCGTGTCGGCGACGAGATTGTAGGCAGGATCTGGTTGAGCTGTCAAGCCGAGACGTCGGATCGAACTCCTGACCCCAGATCATGCGGGGCGAAAGGGGCGAAAGCCGATACGCATCGCCTCCTGCTTCATCGTCTGGACGATCTTTTCGTAATCACGCTCCATCTCCTCCGTGACGGATGGGGTCGTGTCCTTGGTGGCCCGGAGGAGGTGTTCCATCGTAATCTGGCGCGCTTTGGAGTCCTCGCGCAGGGCGAGGATACCCGCCTTGATGCACACGCTGGAGATGTCCGCGCCCGTGAACCGCTCGGTGATCTCCGCGAGCCTCTCCAGGCCGGGACGTTAGGCGCGCGCTGCCGCTACTTGCCACGAACCGGACGCACGGTCAGCGTGAGGCCGTCCACCCGCTCGACCACGACCCGCTCCCCGGGGCTGAGCGGCTCTTCCGCCACAGCGTTCCAGAGCTCCCTGTCCATGCGGACGGTAAGCCGTGGCCCCTCGACCGCCTCCACCCGGCCCACGCGCCCGCGCATCGCTTCGCACCCGCTCACCGCCGGCCGCTGCATGGCCTGGACGGTGGCAATACCCGCGCCCACGGAGAGCGCCGCCAGCGGCGCGTAGAGGGCCAGGGCGATGGGCAGGGGGAGCCACCAGAAGAGGGCCAGCCCCAGGAGCGGGAAGCCGAAGAAGAGGACGTGACACCACATGTCTGGGCCGGTTCTCACCCTCGAGGGGCCGCGGGGGCATCTCGCCTAGCCGAGGTCCCGCTTCTTCGCCTCGAACTCCTCCCGGTTGATCTCCCCGCGCGCGTAGCGCTGGCGCAGGATCTCGAGGGCCGCGTCAGGCCGAGACTCCTTCCCCTGGCTCACGAGCCACCGGATGCCGAGCACGATCGCCGCGATCACCAGGCCCCAGAAGACCAGCATGAACAGCATCATCCCGATCCCCCAGGTCCCCCACATCCACCACATGGGATGGGTTTCCCACCCCGACCAGTCCGAGCGTCCTTGAGCCGCCGCGACGCCTGGCACCAGCCAGCCGGCCGCCGCGGCCATCAACCCTCGCCCGAGTCGTCGCATGATGACCTCCAGTTCAGCTCCCCGCGTACTTGTCCGGCGACTTCTCGAAGGTCGCCTTGCAGCCCGCGGAGCAGAAGTAATAGGTGCCGCAGACCGGATCCTTCGCCATCACCGCCTCCCTCGTGGGTCTTGGCGTGAGTTCACCCCCGCGCGATGAACGCGACGGTTCCTACTATAGTGAGCAATTCGGGTGCCAGCTTCGCCAATCGGGATTTCTTCGGCTTTTCCGGGGGTTGGCGCGATGTGTGGGGCGGCCCGTCCCTTTGCTGGGGCCTCGGGCTGGGGCACTCATGCCTCACCCCGTCACCGTCGCGGCGGGTCCGGAAGCTCGCCGAGCCTGATGGCCAGCCAGGGGCGGGGACTCGCGAGTTTTTAGGGAGAAAACCTCATCATCACTTTTATCACTTCTCGGGATAGCCAGCTCCGGGCGGGGAGGCTACGCTGGCAGCGGAGGGACGGAGCATGGCACGCAGAGACGCGCCGGACCATCCGGGCGATTCCGAGAGGCCCGCGCGGGTATCCCGGCGTCGCTTCCTCGGGCTTGTTGGGGCGACCGCGGGGGAGCCGGGCCGAGGGCAAGGCGGCGCAAGCGGCCCCGCGGCGGCTCCGGCGGTGGGCCATGGTCATCGACCTCCGCGCCTGCGACGGCTGCCAGGATGAGCAGGCCCCGCCCCGGTGCACGGCGGCGTGCATCCAGAGCCGCTACGTGCCGGAGCCCATGGAGTGGATCGAGTGCTACGAGAAGGAGCTGCCCGGCGGAGGCACCCAGTTCATCCCCACGCCCTGCCAGCAGTGCCAGAACGCCCCCTGCGTCAACGTCTGCCCGGTGGGCGCGACCTGGCACACGCCGGAAGGAACCGTCCTCATCGACCAGGAGCGCTGCATCGGGTGCCGCCTCTGCATGGCCGCGTGCCCCTACGACCGGCGCTTCTTCAACTGGGGCGACCCGCCGCGACCGCCGGAGACCGCCTTCGTGCGCTACAGCCCGGAGAACCAGGTCGGGGCCCCGCGGGGCACGGTGATGAAGTGCGACTTCTGCCCGGAGCTGGCACGCGCGGGCTGGATCCCCTACTGCATCCAGGCCTGCCCCCACGGCGCGCTCTACTGGGGCGACCTGGAGGAGGACCTCGCCACCAACGGGAAGGAGGTCGTGGTGCTCTCCCGCTTCCTTTCCGAGCACCACGCCTACCGGTTGAAGGAGGAGCTGGGCACGCGGCCGAGGGTCTACTACGTCCCCGGCCACGGCCAGAACGCCGGGCGCGACCCCCAGCGGCGGGGGCGCCACCCCACCCGGTGGCCCTGGAAGGGGAAGGCCAGGAGATGGGCGCGATCGGGCCGGTAGAGGCGTTCCGCAGGCGGCTGGAGGAGCGGGCCCTGGCGCCCCTGACCCGGACGGGCAGGGGCTACTACCTCCTCGTCGGCGGCCTGCTCCTGGTCGTGGCCTGGGGGCTCTACGCGTACACCTCCCAGCTTAGGGAGGGCCTCGTCGTCACCGGGATGCGCGACCGGATCATGTGGGGGCTCTACATCACGCTGTTCGTCCTTTTCATCGGCATCAGCCATGCCGGGACGCTGATCTCGGCCATCCTGCGGGTCACCAACGCCGGCTGGCGCGCGCCCATCACCCGCATGGCCGAGTTCATCACCGTCGTGGCCCTCATGGTCGGGGCCCTCATGCCGCTCGTGGATCTGGGGCGCCCGGACCGGATCCTCAACCTGCTGCTCTACGGGCGCTGGCAGTCGCCAGTCGTCTGGGACCTCCTCTCCATCACCACCTACCTCACCGGGAGCGTCATCTATCTCTATCTCCCCCTGATCCCCGACCTGGCCCTCTGCCGCGACCGGCTACTCCAAGGGGCGCCCCGCTGGAGGCGGCGCTTCTTCCGGGTGGCCTCCCTGGGCTGGCGCGGCACCCCACGCCAGCGCCGGCTGCTCGGCAGCGCCATCGGCATGATGATGGTGCTGATCATCCCCGTCGCCGTCTCGGTCCACACGGTCGTCTCCTGGATCTTCGCCATGACGCTCCGGGAACCGTGGGACAATCCCATGTTCGGCGCCTACTTCGTGGCCGGGGCCATCTTCTCCGGGATCGCCGGCATCATCCTCCTCATGGCCTTGCTGCGGAAGATCTATCGCTTCGAGGAGTACATCACCGCCCGCCACTTCGTGAACCTGGGGTACATGCTGGGCGCCTTCGTCCTCATCATGATCTACTTCAACGTCTCCGAGTACCTGACCACCGGGTACAAGATGAACGAGGAGGTGGCCTTCCATTTCCGCCAGCTCTTCGCCGGGGAGCTGGCGCCGCTCTACTGGTTCTACCTGCTTGGTGGGCTTCTGGTCCCCGGGCTCCTCATCCTCCTGCCGGCCACCCGGAGCGTGGCAGGGATCGTCACGGCCGCGGTCCTGGTGACCCTGGGGATGTGGGCGGAGCGTTACTTCATCGTGGTGGGGGGGCTCCGGGTGCCGCTGATGCCGTACGAGGCGGCCAGCTACGCGCCCACCTGGGTCGAGTGGTCGATCATGGCGGGGGCCTTCGCGGGCTTCGGCCTGATCATCGCCCTCTTCTGCAAGCTCTTCCCGCTCATCGCGGTCTGGGAGGTGGCGGAGCACCACGAGGAGGAGGCGGTCCGCGTGCCCAGGCGGGTGGCCCTGGCCTGGGCGATGACCCGACCCGAGGGCCCGGAGCGGGCCGGAGCGGAGTGGCCGGAGCCGGTGGCGAACCTGGAGGACACTCCCGTCCTCGGCGGAGGGCGGCGGTGAGGCCCCTGGTCGCCGGATCGCGGATCGCCTCCCTACTAGCCCTGGCTACCCTCTCGGTAGCCGGCCTGGCTCCATCCGCGGGGGAGCGACCGGAGACCCTCCTCGATCTGCGGGTCCCCGCAGCGGCCAACGCGGGGGAGGAGCTGGAGCTTCGGGCGCGCCTCACCGATGCCGGCGGCGCGCCCATCCCCGGCGTCCTGGTCGGGTTTTACAGCCTCGCCGAGTTCGCCGGGGTTTCGGGCGAGGTGATGCTGGGCGAGGGCGTCACCGGCGCCGATGGCGTGACGACCTTGCGGTATGTCCCCCGGCGGGAGGGGGAGATCATGCTGGCCGCCCGCTTTCCGGGGAGCCCCGCGCACGGGCCCGGCCGGGCGATGGGGACCCTGTCGGTCGGGCCCGGGCCGCCGCTCTACCGGGAGACGCCCTGGATCCGCGTCCCGGGGATCGTCTGGGCTCTGGTCGCGTTGCTGAGCGCGGTGTGGGCCACCTACCTGAGCGTCATGGTTCTGCTGCTCCTGATCGCGCGGGACGGGCGGGTGGCCGCGCCGGAGGAGGTACGACGATGAAGACGAAGGGGATGGTGGCGGCGATGACGCTCGCGGCCCTCCTGGTCGCGTGGCCCGGCGCCCCGCAGGCCGGGGAGAAGGACGGGTTCGTCGCGGTGGTGGGTGCCGCGCTGGAGGCCCTGAAGGCGGAGGCGAAGGCGGGAGACGCCCAGAAGGTGGTCGAGCTGATGCGGAAGGCGCGGGAGATGGCCCCGGACGCCCACGCGCGGGAGCACGCGGACATGGTGATCCAGCTCCTCGAGTACCGGCAGCTCGACAAGGCCCGGCGGGCGATGATGCACCTCGCCCGGGAGCGGCACTGAAGGGGGCGCCGTGGATCGCGGCGGTCGATACCTCGTTCCTGTCGCCGGGGCGGTGGCCGTGGCCGGCCTCGCCGCGCTCCTCATCGTGCAGGTCGTCTGGCGACCGTGGAGCGACATCGACCGGAGCTGGCGGACCCACCTGAACCTGAGCGAGGCGGTGCCGCCAGGGTACAGTCGGTCGCCCGCCGCGTACGTCGGCGGTGAGGGGGGCCTCATGGCCGCCTGGCAGCCCGACCCGGCGACCGCCACGCTGGGGCCGGAGGGGCGACGCCCCTACGTCGCCAGGGGGTGCGCCAGCTGCCACGGTCTGGACGCCCAGGGCGGGCTCTTCGGCCGTCCGCTCGCCGGCCTCGCCGTCCGCGACGTGGTGGAGGAGGTGCGAGCCCCGTCGGGCCGGATGCCGGCGTACTCGGCCCGGGACCTCGACGACAGGGAGCTGGAGCAGATCGCGGCCTACCTCCGCAGTCTGGGCAGCCTGGGCGATCGGACTCCGGAGCGGGGCGCGGAGACCGCCGCCCTTTCCGACCGCCAGTAAGACGCCACCGCCGGCGCCCCCTCCGAGTGTTTAGCGGCGGAGCCCCAGGAGGACGGCGTAGCGCATCAGCTCGGCGCGGCTGTGGAGCCCGAGCTTCTCGATGATGTGGGCCCGGTGGGAGTGGATGGTGTGGACGCTCCGGTGGAGCTCTGCGGCGATCTCCTCGCTGGTATAGCCCTGCGCGATGAGGGCCATGACCTCCTTCTCCCGCCCGGTGAGCCGCGCCACGCGGGCCGCTTCCTCGCCCCTCCCGGTGAGCTGGAGGAACGCCTTCACCAGGCGAGCCACCATGGAGGAGTGGAGGAAGATGCCGCCGCGGGCGACCTCCCGCAGGGCCGCCATCAAGTCGCTCGAGGCGCTCTCCTTGAGGACGTAGCCCCCGGCGCCCGCCTCCAGGGCCTGGAAGAAGTATTCGTCGCCGCCGTGCATGGTGAGGATGAGCACCCCGACGTCGGGCAGCCCCTTGCGGAGGCGTCGGGTGGCCTCCAGCCCGTTGCCCGGCATGGTGATGTCCAGGGCGATGACGTCCGGCTGGCACTGCCGCGCCTGCTCCAGGACCTCCTGGGCGGTGGCCGCTTCGCCCACCACCTGGAAGTCGCCCTGGGCCTCCAGGAGCTGCCGGACCCCCTCGCGGAACAGGGTGTGATCATCGGCCAGCAGGACCCGGATCTTACCCTTCATCCCGCACCTCCAGGGGGACCTCGACGCGGACGCGGGTCCCACCCCCCAGGCGGGAGGCGATCTGAAGCCGCGCCCGGATGAGGTCCGCCCGCTCCTGCATGCCCTGCAACCCCACACCGGCCCGGGGGTCGCGGGGGCGGCCGGGCATCTCGAACCCCCGTCCGTCGTCCTCGACGACGCCGGTCAGGCTCGTCGGCGTGAAGTCGATCTGGACGCGCGCGGTGCGGGCCTTTGCGTGCCTGGCGACATTGGTGACCGCCTCCTGCAGGATGCGGAACAGCGCGGTCTCCGTGGGGGGGTGCAGCCGGCGGACCGCGCCCGTCACCAGGAAGTCGAGCTTGACGCCGGCCGGCGTCAGCCGCTCTTCCGCATAGGCCCGCAGGGCGGGGATCAGGCCCAGGTCGTCCAGCGCCGTGGGCCGCAGGTCGGCGATGACGCGCCGGATCTCGGCCAGGGTGCGCCCCCCCTGCGCCAGGGCGCGGTCCAGCAGCTCCCGCGCGCGTTCCTGGCCGGGGGGAAGGCTCTCCCGCAGAGCCGCCATCTGGACTAGCCTAACTTCCGCGCTTCCGGAAACGGAGTGCTGCCATTTCAACCACTTGCGCCCCTGTTGAGTGACTATCGTGA
>JACPHL010000298.1 GCA_016188625.1 Candidatus Rokuibacteriota bacterium
ACGCCGCCCGGTGGGGCGCCTACCAGAACCTCGCCGTCCACTACCTCCTGGCCGGGGCGCGCCTCCGGGCCGGCACCGGCGGTGGGACATGAGCGGGCCGGACCCGCATCGCCCCAAGGAAGTCCGCCTGGTGGGCCGGAACGCTTTGGGCGTGGACTGGCAGGACCACCACGGGAGCATCTTCCCCTTCGAGTACCTCCGCAGCGCCTGCCCCTGCCGGGCCTGCCGCGAGCCCCGGGTGCGCGGGGGGGCCGAGGCCTGGCCGGCGGAGATCACGCGGGAGGAGGGCGGGCTCAGGATCCGGTGGCGGGACGGCCACGAGAGCGTCTTCGGCGGTCGCCAGCTCCGGGAGCTCTGCCGCTGCGTCCTCTGCACCGGGGGGCGCTGATGCCCCCGGTCTTGCCGCCGCGCCGCAGCGCCATCGTGGGCGGGGTCATGCTGGGGATGTTCCTCGCCGCGATGGAGTCCACCGCGGTCTCGACCGCCATGCCCACGGTCATCGCCAGCCTGGGCGGGCTCCGGGTCTACTCCTGGGTCTTCTCGGCCTACCTCCTGACCTCCACGGTGGCGATGCCGCTCTGGGGGAAGTGCTCGGACCTCTACGGCCGGCGGCCCGTCTACCTCTGGGGCCTCGGGATCTTCCTCGCGGGCTCCGCCCTGTCGGGGCTCGCCCAGTCGATGCCACAGCTCATCCTCTTCCGCGCCCTCCAGGGGCTGGGGGCCGGGGCCCTGCTCCCCCTCGGCCTGACGATCGTCGGCGACCTCTTCGGGCTGGAGCAGCGGGCCCGCATGCAGGGGTACTTCTCCGCGACCTGGGCGGTGGCCTCGGTCGTGGGCCCCCTGATCGGCGGGGTCCTGACCGACCACCTCTCCTGGCGCTGGGTTTTCTACGCCAACCTCCCCCCCGGCCTCCTGGCGGGCGGGGTCCTCGCCTGGGCGCTCCGGCCCCCCGCCAGGCGCCAGGAGCGGGTGAGCCTCGACCTCCGGGGGGCGGGGGCCTTCGCGGCCGGCATGACCCTGCTCCTGGCCGCCCTGGTCGAGGCGGGGCGGAGCGGCGCGGGGCCCGGCCCCGGCCACCTGGCGATGCTCGCGGGGGCGGGCGGCCTCCTCGTCCTCTTCGTCGAGTGGGAGCGGCGGGCCGACGAGCCCTTCCTGCCCCTCCGGCTCTTCGCCACCCGGATCTTCCGCGCCGCCGCCGCGAGCGGGTTCCTGGCCGGGATGGCGATGTTCGGGGCGCTCTCCTTCATCCCCCTCTTCGTCCAGGGCGTCCTGGGCGGCAGCGCGACCGAGGCCGGCCGCGTCCTGACCCCCTTCGTCCTGGGCTGGGTCGCCCTCTCGGTGACGAGCGCCCGGCTCCTCCTCCGGGTCGGCTATCGCCGGCTGGTCCTGACCGGGATGGGGTGCCTCGCGCTGGCGTTCTACCTCTTCACCCGGATGGGGGTGGAGACGACCCTGCTCGAACTGCTCCGCAACATGCTCCTGGGCGGGATGGGGATGGGCCTCGTCATGCTCCCGCTGCTCATCGCGGTCCAGAGCGCCGTGCCCCGCCGGGACCTCGGCGCGGCCACCTCGGCGACGACCTTCTTCCGTGCCACCGGCGGGGCCGTGGGGGTCGCGCTGATGGGCGCGGTCCTCGCCAGGGGCCTCCACGCCGAGCTGGCCGCCCTGGGCGGTGCCGCGGCCGGCCCCTCCGCCGGGGCCCTCCTCGAGCTCGTCCGCCACCCCGACGCCTTCATCCACCCCGCGACGCGCCTGGCGCTCCCCCCCGCGCTCCTCGAGGCCTTCAGCCTGGGGCTCGCCGCCGCCCTCCGCTCGGTCTTCTGGGTCGGCCTGGGCGTGGCCCTCGTGGCGCTGGCCTCGGCCTTCCTGGTCCCGTCGGGCCGGGCCCAGGAGCTGGCCCTCGAGGAGGAGCGCGCATCCCCGTCACGCTAGCCCGACGACTCGGAGGGATCATGGGACGCTTCCGGTTCAGCGCGCTCAAGGTCAAGCAGGAGATCCCCATCCCCGCCCGGACCGGGGTGGGCTTCCGGCTCGCCCGGGGGGAGTACGTGCAGGTCGTCGACCCCGAGGGGCAGCAGTGCGGCGACCTCTTCGCCTACAACGCCGAGGACGTCACGGAGCACCTCTCGGCGGAGCACACCCGTGTCTTCGTCGATCGCCTCTTCCCCCTGGAGGGGCAATCCTTCGTCACCAACCTCCGGCGGCCCATCCTGATGCTCGAGCAGGACCACTCCCCGGGGATCCACGACATGCTCTTCGCCGCCTGCGACCCTCCCCGGTACGCCCAGTACGGGGTCCGCGAGTGGCACCCGAACTGCGCCGAGAACCTCCGGACCGCCATGAAGGCCCTCGGCCACGAGGTCTGCCACGTCCCCCAGCCGGTCAACCTCTTTATGCAGGTCGCCGTCCTCCCGGACGGGCGCGTGGACTTCCGCCCCCCCGCGACCAGCCCCGGGGACTGGGTGCTGCTCAAGGCCTTCATCGACTGCCTGGTCGTCATCTCCGCCTGCCCCCAGCAGTGGAACCCCGCCGCCAACTACCGCCCCTCCGACCTCCTCGCCAGGATCCTGATCGCCGGCTGAGGCAGGTCGATTTGGCCTCGGGATGTTGTGTGGGCGTGGGCTGGTCCCGGCGGGGAACCCCCGACGGGGACCCTGCCTAGAAGTCTAAAGCGCGGTTTTTTCCTTGCCCGCCCGGGACCGGGATGCGATACACTCAGGGCAAGTCGGTCGGGGCGGACGCAGGCCCCCTCGAGCGCCGCGGGTCGGCGATGGTGCCGGCCGCGGCGGACCGGGCCCCGGGCCGTGGATCGGCGGCCGGTTCGGGGTGGCGGGAGCTTGGGCCCGCGAGGTGCGTGCGCCGGGAAAGGAGGTGGTCCAGCGATGTGTCCCCCTACGGTGAGCTGTGAGGTGGTGCCCTCCTAGGCCAGGCGCACCCGGCATCGACGAGGTGGCCGCCTGGGAGGACCCAGGCCCCACCGGCCCCGAAGGCGCCCGCACGCCACCTGCGGGGCGGCCCGTGACGCGATCGGCCACGGCCGCAGCGGCCTTCGGGGCTTTTTTTCGCGTCGCCGCCCCCCCCGGCCTGAGCTTGGCGTCGGCGGCGGGCGTATGCTATTGTGGGAAGCTGGATCTTCTCCGTAACGGGGCGCCGAGGTGAGCGGGATGCTCTACAACTTCCTGGCCGGGCTCTTCTCCAATGACATGGCCATCGATCTCGGGACGGCCAACACCCTGGTCTACGTCAAGGGGGAGGGGATCGTCCTGAACGAGCCGTCCATCG
>JACPHL010000300.1 GCA_016188625.1 Candidatus Rokuibacteriota bacterium
AGAGGGCTCAAGCCGAAGGAAGTCACGGAGGGTGTGACGGTGTCACAGGAGAAGCTTCAGCTCAAGATCGGGGGGATGGCGTGCTCCTTCTGCACCGAGACGATCAAGAAGGGGCTCGGCCGGATGGACGGGGTGTCAGAGGTCAACGTGAGCCTGGCTCACGAGGAGGCCCTGGTCGTCTTCGATCCCGATCGCGTGACCCCGCGCGTCCTGACCGACACGCTTCGGAGCCTCGGCTACACCGTGAGGGACCCGAAGAAGGTCCGGACCTTCGAGGAGGAGGAGGCCGAGCTCGGGCGGGAGCGCGATCGGTTGACGATCGCCGGGGCCGGCGCCTGGGCGCCTTTCATGGCCATGGTGCTCATGTGGGTGGGGCGGCACCACCCGTGGATGGACTGGTTCATGGGGGCGCTCGGCCTCGTCATGGTCTTCGGTCCCGGCCTCCACATCCTCAGGATGGCCTGGGCCTCCGCGCGGCGCCGGATCCTGAACCAGCACGTCCTCATGGAGGTCGCCGCCTTCGGCGGGCTCCTGGGCGGCGCGATCGGGCTGGCCAATCCCGTCTTCCCGAGCTGGGAGTTCTCCGCGGTCTCGGTCTTCGTCACCGCCTATCACATCCTGGGCGGGTATACCTCGCTCCTGGTGCGGACCCGCGCCTCCCAGGCGGTGAAGAAGCTCCTCTCGCTCCAGCCGCCCACGGCGCGCATCGTCCGCGACGGGGCAGAGGTCGAGGCACCGATCGAGGAGGTCAGGGCGGGCGACCTGGTCCGGGTGCGCCCGGGCGAGCAGATCCCCGTGGACGGGGTCGTCGAGGAGGGGGCCTCGGCCGTCGATGAGAGCCTGGTCACGGGCGAGCCGCTCCCGCGGGAGAAGCTCCCGGGGCACGAGGTGATCGGCGGCTCGCTCAACCACTCCGGCACCCTCCTGGTCCGCGTGAGCCGCGTGGGCGAGGAGAGCTTCCTCCAGCAGGTGGCCCGCCACATTCGTGAGGCCCGGGCGCTCAAGCCCGGGATCCTCCTCCTCCTGGACCTAGTCCTCAAGTACTTCGTCCCCGGGGTCCTCCTCGTCGGCGCGGCCGCCTTCGTCTTCTGGACCCTCGGCGGGTGGCTCCTCTGGGGCGCCGCTGATTGGGAGCGCGCCGGCTTCGCGGCGCTCGCGGTCCTCGTGATGGGCTACCCGTGCGCCCTCGGGATGGCCACGCCGCTCGCGATGATCCGGGGCGGCGGGGAGGCGGCCCGGCAGGGGATCCTGATGCGCAGCGCGGCCTCCTTCCAGGCGTTCAAGGACGTCTCGGTCGTCGTCCTCGACAAGACCGGCACCATCACCCACGGCGAGCCGCGGGTGGTGGAGGTGCTCCCGGCCGAGGGGTGGGACGCCGACGGCCTCCTCGCCCTGGCCGCCTCGGCCGAGCAGGTCTCCGAGCACCCGCTCGGCCAGGCCGTGGTCAAGGCCGCGAAGGAGAGGGGCGTGCGACTCGACAGGGTCGAGAGCTTCGAAGCCGTTCCGGGCAAGGGGGTGCGGGCCACGGTGGCTGAGAGGCCGGTGCTGATCGGGACGCTGCGCTTCCTTCAGGAGTCCGACGTCGAGACCGGCGCGCTCGCCGGGCCGGCCGGAGAGCGTGAGGCCAGGGCGCAGACGGTCGTCGCCGTGGCGATGGCGGGCCGGGCGGCAGGGCTCATCGCCCTTGCCGACACGGTCAAGGACGATGCGAGGGAGGCGATCGTCCGGCTTCAGGGCCTCGGGATCGAGCCGGCCATGATCACCGGGGACAACGAGCGGACGGCCCGGGCGGTGGCGGAGCAAGTCGGGATCCAGGAGGTGCTCGCCCAGGTCCTCCCCCACGAGAAGGCCGAGCGTGTCCGCGCGCTCCAGCGCCGGGGGAAGCGCGTCGCCATGGTCGGGGACGGGATCAACGACGCCCCGGCGCTCATGCAGGCGGACGTGGGGCTCGCCATCGGGGCGGGCACCGACATCGCCATCGAGTCGGCCGACGTGGTCCTCGTGGGCGAGCGGCTCACGGCCGTGGTGGACGCCTACCATATCGCCCGCCGGACCTACCGGAAGACGGTCCAGAACCTTTCCCTGGCGTTCAGCTTCAACGGCGTCGGGGTCCCGCTGGCCACGACCGGCCTCGTCTCCCCGGTCTGGGCGATGGTGGCGATGGCCGCCAGCGTGAGCACCGTCCTCCTGAATTCCTTCTGGGGCCGGCTCGTCCCTCGCCTCGTCCCACGGACGGCCACCGTCGAGCGGGTGACGCTCCGGGTCCCCAGCATCCACTGTCAGGGGTGCGTGACGACGATCCAGGAGACGCTCGTGAAACTGCCGGTGGTGATGGCGGTCGAGGGGGACCCTCATACCAAGGAGATCGTCGTGACCATGCGCGACGGCCCGGGCCGGCTCAAGGCCGTCGAAGAGGCGATCGCGCGCATCGGCCACGTCGTGGGGGAGAAGTGAGATGAAGAGATGGGCTTGGCTCGCCGTGATCGTCGCTGCGCTCGTGACTGGGTACGCGGCGGGGTACTTCCTGAACCCCGCGGGGGTGCCGCCGGTCAAGGCCTATACGGAGGGAAGGGAGATCCGCTTCCTCCACACCGAGGCCTCGGATCCGAAGGTGGCGACGCTGCTGACCAGGATGATGAAGTCGCCGGTCCTGGTCGTCCCCGCCCTGGCCCAGGCGCCGGAGTCGATGCTCGCCAACGTCTACGTCTTCACGAACGGCGTCCGGCGGGGCGAAGGCCCGTTCAAGTTCCAGGCGGACGTCTTCGACCGGCCGCCGGGGACCGATGAGCACAGCCCTCTGCGCGCCGTCAATCTCGTGAAGTGGACGAACGAGGCCGCTGCGCGCGAGCTCCGCTCGGCCGCGGAGGTCAAGGAGGCGGAGGCCAAGGGGGAGCTCACGATCGAGCGGCCGGGCGTCGTCGTCAACATGCCGTTCCTCACCTGGCCCGGCGGTCGCCGGTAAGCCGACCGGGGGCCGGATCCGGGCGGGGATGGGCGGTCCAGAGGGCGGGGCGGGAGCTTCCCCCGCCGAGTTCGAGGCCGCCCTCCTGCCGCATCTGGAGAGCATGTTCCGCCTCGCCCGGTCCCTCATGCGCGGGAACCGGGCCGACGCCGAGGACCTCGTCCAGGACGCCGTCCTGAGGGCCTTCCAGGCCTTCCCCCGCTTCCGACCGGGCACCAACCTCCGCGCCTGGCTCTTCCGGATCCTCCGCAACAGCTACGTCGATCTGCTCAGGCGCAAGGGGCGTCAGGCCGAGCTGGCCGACCTCGAGGAGGCGAGCGCTGAGCACGATCCCGCCGTGGAGGAGTTCCGGGCCCAGGCGGCGCGGGAGCGGGCGGAGGCCGACCTGGAGAGCGCGCTCGCCCAGCTCCCGGCGGAGCATCGCCTCACGCTCCTCCTGGTCGACGGCGAGGGGATGCGCTACGAGGAGGCGGCCGAGATCATGGAGTGCCCGATCGGGACCGTTCGGTCACGCGTGCACCGCGGCCGGCACCTCCTCCGCCAGTGTCTTCTGGAGATCTGGAGGGGTCGGGCACCGTCCTGACCGTCGCGGGTGCCGGCTCCCTCCTCCCTTTTGGGGCTCCCGGGAACTTTCAGGGGGCCGGGAGCGATCTTGTAAGTGAGGGGAGGAGGTGACGGGCCGATGAACGAAGGGACGTGCCAGGACTCGCGCGAGCGGATCACCGCCTGGGTGGACGGTGAGCTGACCGACCCTCGGGAGGCGGCCGGTCTCGAGGCCCATCTCGCTGGCTGCGAGCGCTGCCGCGGCTACGCCGAAGCCGAGGCAACCACGAAGACGCTGATCGCCACCGCGTACACGGCCCCTGTTGAGGTCAGCGGGCTTCACAGGCGGATTCGGGGGCTCCTTGAGGCGGCCACGCCCCCGAAACGCCGCCCCTGGCGCCTCTGGCTGCCGCGGCTCGCCTGGGGGGCCCTCGCGGCGGGCCTGCTGGTGGCGGCGGCGATCGGCGATGTCGCGGTCCAGCCAGGGCGCCCGGTGGAGGCCTCCCCGCTCGTCCGGGCCGCGGTCTCGGACCACGTCCAGTGCATGCTCGGCCAGCTCCCGCTCGAGGTGACCACCACCGATCAGGATGAGGTCGGCCGCTGGCTTCGGGAGCGTCTGGCGCGGCCGGTGGTGCTCCCGCCCCTGGCCTCGGAAGGGGAGCTCTCGACCCGGATGGCCCGCCTCGCGATGGCCCAGGGGGCGCAGATCCTCTTCGACCGGGGCGGGCGGATGCTCTCGCTCTTCATCATGCCGGTGAGCGAGGTGACGGGGGCGCTCGGCAGGCCGGTGCCCCGGGGAGGGCGGGAGTTCTTCGTGAACGAGGTGGAGGGGTACACGGTCGTCTTCTGGCGGCAGGGGGATCTCCTGTACTGCCTCGTGTCGGCCGCCGGGCAGGACGAGGTGCTGACCTTTGCCGCCGAGTACGCCGGAGCATCCACGGGCTGAGGGGCCGGGCGCGAACCCCGAGCGTCGTTGGCCCAGCATGAAGCGGCGAGAGGTGACTTTCGGAGGGCTCCTCGCGCTCCTCGCCATCGGAAGCGCTGGTAGCGTGATTGGCTCGGCCCTGCCGGCGCCCGACCTCGAGCGGGGACGGCTGGTGTATGAGACCAACTGCGCGATCTGCCACGGTCTGGACGGCAACGGCAGGGGGATGGCCCGCCATCATTTCGAGACCCCGCCGGCCGACTTCCGGACCGGCAAGTTCAAGTTCCGCTCGACGCCGTCGGGCTCGCTGCCGCTGGATGCCGACCTCTTCAGAACCATCACTCAGGGCGTGGGGCGGACGGGGATGATCCCGCAGGTCCACCTGGACGAGGCGGATCGCCGGGACGTGGTCGCCTACATCAAGACGCTCTCCCCGCGGTTCGGGCGAGAGGAGCCCCAACCTCCGATCCCGATCCCTTCTACCCCCGACCGGACCCCGGAGTTCATGGCCCGGGGCCGAGCGCTCTACTTCGATGCGGGGTGCGCCGACTGCCACGGCGAGGGCGGCAAGGGCGACGGCCCGTCGGCCCGGGAGCTCACGGACGACTGGGGCAACCCGATCCGCCCCGCCGACCTCACCCGCCTCCCCCGGAAGAGCGGCCCGAAGCCGGAGGACCTCTACCGCACGATCGGGACCGGGCTGGACGGCACCCCGATGCCGTCGCACGCCGATGCCCTGACACCCGAGGAGATCTGGGCGCTCGTGGCGTACCTGTGGGGGCTGCCGCCGAAGTCTGAATGGGCGAACCTGGGGACGTTGGTCGATGAGGAGATCGTCGGGTTCAACGTCGAGAAGAGGCACCGCCAGCCGCTCCCGCCCAGGGGCTCGCCGGGACCGGGCGCGCCTGCCGGGAGCCGCAAGCGCTGAGCGTTCCCTGACGAGGAGGTGCTGCGTATGGCCGAAACGAAGATGCTGGCGGTTCCCGGGATCAAGTGCGAGGGGTGCGCCGAGACCATCACGACGGTGGTGAAGGCCCTGGCAGGCATCCACGACGTCAGGGTGGACGTCGGGCGGAAGGAGGTCACCGTGACCTTCTACCCGGGCGCGACGACCCTGGACGCGATCCAGTCGCAGATCCGGCTCGCAGGGTTCTGAGTCGCCCGGACGCCGCAACGAGAGGAGACACGATGGCGAAGACGCGCACGCTCGCAGTGGTCCTGGCGCTGGCCGCGCTGGCCTCCGCCGCGGGAGCCGGGGCGGCCGAGCGGCTCGTGCTGAAGGTGGACGGGATGGTCTGCCCGGCCTGCGAGCGGGCCGTGGAGTCCGTCCTGCGCTCCCAGCCCGGCGTCCTCGAGGCCCGCGCCAGCTTCAGGACCGGCAGGGCCACGGTCCTCTACGATCCCGAGCGGGTGACGCCGGAGGAGATCGCGGAGGCGATCAACACGCGGACGTTCTACCGCGCCCGGATCCTCGGGCCCGGCGAGGGCGCCGCGGCGCGCCCGCCGGCGCGGTAGCGTCCGGGCGGGCCCATGCAGGCGCTCCTGGAGGTCGCCCTCCCGCTCGGCCTGGGCGTCGTGGGGGCCTTCACCCCGTGCGCGCTGGGGATCAACGCCGTCATCCTCACCTACCTCGCCGGGAAGGCGCGCGCGGCGCGGCTCGTCCAGGTGGGCCTCATCACCGGGGTCCGGGCCCTGTTCCTCATGTCGCTCGGGCTCCTCTTCGGCCTGTTCGGGCAGTCGGTGGCCGTCTTCATCCGCGGCTACCAGCAGGTCATCGCGCTGGCGATCGTCGCGGTGGGCGTGGCCTTCGTCCTGAGCGCCTTCGTGGACCTCCCGATGCCCCGCCTCAGGGTCCTCCGCCCCAGGGGAGGGGCCGGGAGCGCGCTCGCCCTGGGCACCGCCTTTGGGCTCTCAATCCCTGCCTGCACCAGCCCGCTGGTGATCGGCCTCCTGGCGCAGACGGTCCTGGTCGGCGACTGGGCGACCGGCGCGGGGATCCTCTTCCTGTTCGGGATCGGCATGTCCCTCCCCCTCGTCGCCGTCAGCCTCTTCGACGGGATCAACCGCGGGCTCGTGGAGTGGGCGCGCCGGTGGCGGATCCCGGCGTACGTGCTCGCCGGCGGGGTGTTTATCCTCCTGGGTGCCGCCGAGTTCTCGCCATGGGTGATGGCGTTCTTCGCCGATCTCCTGGATTGGGTCACCCCTGTGGCCGCGGGCCTACTGTGAAGATCTGTCGCCCGCCAGGGAGGCGTCCTATGCACACGGTGAGCCGAGCTGTGCTGCCGGCGGGGATCCTCGTCCTGATGCTGCTCCTGCCCGAGCTGGCCGCGGCGTTCCCGATCAACGCGCCGAACGCCCGCACGCTCTTCGGGGGGTTCACTTTGGGCGCCTTCCGGCTCCGGGTGACCCGTGAGGCGACCCTCAAGGAGGGGACGAAGACCGTTTCGGACCCTCGGGATCAGGCCGTCACGACCTTCGAGGAGGACGTGACCGTCGTCTACGGGGCGACCCGGGACCTGACGGTGGGCGCGACCCTTCCGATCATCCAGCGCCGGCTCCGCTTCGACGACCCGGCGGGAGGGCGCCGAACGATCTCGGCCGACGGGCTCGGCGATCTGGCGCTGGTGGGAGCGTACCGCTTCTACCGGAGGGACGTCGAGCGGAGCACCACGCAGTTCTCGCTCCTGGGCGGCCTCAAGCTCCCCACCGGGCGCACGGACGTCGAGGACTCCGATCTCCCGCGCCTGACAGGCGGGACGGAGACCCGGCTCCCGCCGAACCTCCAGCTCGGCTCGGGGGCGGTGGACGGGATCGTCGGCCTCGCCGGCTTCCACAATATCGACCGGCTTAGCTTCTCCGCCGACGTCCAGGGGAAGTTCAACACGGAGGGCGCCCAGGACTTCCGGGCCGGCAACTCGCTCCACTACGACCTGTCGGCGGACTACGTCCTCCTGCCAGGGCGCAACATGTTCCTGATCCTGGAGCTGAACGGGGTCTTCAAGGCGCGGGCGGAGCAGGCCGGGAGGACGGTCCGGGATTCCGGCGGCCACCTGCTCTTCCTGTCACCGGGGATCCAGTACCTGCCGATCCCGCCCCTCATCCTGGAGGCGGGGGTCCAGATCCCGATCTTTCGGGACCTGAACGGCCGCCAGCTCGCGCCGGACTGGAGCGTGGTGGTGGGCCTGCGGTACCTGTTCTGAGCGGGAGGCCTGAAACCGCGGCCCGAGAGGATGCATCACATGAGAACAAGTTCCACCCTTTCTAACGCGTACCCCGGAAAAAGGAGGAGAACAAATGCGCAGACTGTTTGCTCTGGCGCTCGCCCTGGCTCTCGCGGCCCTGGCCGCGCCCGCCCCGGCGATGGCCGAGGTCGAGAAGGTGGTCATCGACATCCTGGGCGGCATGCAGTGCAGCCTCTGAACGTACGGGGTGAGCAAATCCCTGAGACGGCTGGATGTCGTCCGAGATGTGAAGACCGAGCTGAGCACGCAGTCCTCGACGCTCACCTTCAAGCCCGGGAGGCCGATCGACTTCCGCGCCCTCGCCGACGCGGTTGACAGGGCGGGCTTCAAGGCCGGGAAGATCACCCTCTGGGCCACGGGGACGCTGAAGGTGGGGGCGGACGGCCGCGCGATCTTCACCGTGAGCGGCACGAACCAGGCCCTGCCTGTGGCCGACAGCCCACAGCTTGCCCCCCTGAAGAAGGAGGCCGGTAAGGAGATCCCCATCGTCGCGGAGGTCCGCTTCCAGGAGACCCCGCCCAGGCTGGTCATCGCGTCCGCCAAACCCGGCATGGAGGGGATGCCCGGGATGAAGGGGATGGGGCAGTAGAAGGCCGGCGGTGCCGCCCCTGATCCAGGACACCTTGACCTGGGCCTGGGCGTACGTCCAGCACGTCGTGATCATGTTCTACTGGGCGTGGGTTCCGGGCTTCCTCGCCGCCGCCCTCCTCAGCGCTCGCTACCGGCCTGCGCTCGCTGCCATCACCCTCCGGGAGCGCGCGGGACCGAGGGCCTTCTGGGCCGCGGTCGGCTGGGGGATGGCGAGCGGGCCCGGACGCCGGTCCGGCCTGGAGACGGCCAGGCGTCTCTGGGAGCAGGGGGTCCCCGATCACGTCGTCCTGGCCTTCCTCGTCGCCAGCCAGGGCCTCGTCCTCTACAGCCTGGTGCTCTTCACCCTCCTGATCGGCCTCGAGTTCGCGCTGGGCGTGTTCCTGGGCGGGCTGGTGATGATCGGTCTCCTGCGCCTGCTCGCGCCCGCCCGGGGGCCGGGGAGCGAGCGCACGCCGGACGCCCCAGCGGAGGCCGCCGGGCCGCGCCCCGAGACCTGGAGGGCCCTCGTCTGCTCCGCAAGG
>JACPHL010000301.1 GCA_016188625.1 Candidatus Rokuibacteriota bacterium
CGACGATCCCGTTGAACATGGCGTAGTGGAGGTAGGGGTCGTAGACCGCGACCGCCTGGAGCGGCCGGCCCGTGGCCCGTGCCAGGGCGATCCCGATCTTGAGGCCGTGGAAGGACTGGGGGCTCCCGTCCAGGCCCACGACAATCGCCCCGTCGGGCGGATCGGGCTCGGGGGACTTCACCACCAGGACGTCGGTGCTCACCCGCCGGACGACCCGCTCGGTCACCGAGCCGAGCTGGCTGTCCTTGACCGCGCCCATCCCGAGCGCACCCATCACCACCAGGTCGTAGCCCGAGGCGCGGATGTCCTCGATCAGGGCCTTGTGGTGCTTGCCGTCCATCATCTTCCGCTCGAAACGGAGCCCCGCCGCCTCCGCCTTCTGCGCCACGACGTCGAGGTAGGAGTCCGAGATGAGCTGGAGCCCCATGGCGATGAGGGAGTCGTGGATCTTCCGCTGGCGCTCCAGCTCGTTCTCGTCCTTGTACTCCTCCGGCAGGGTGTACTCCATCTGCTTGAACCGGTAGTCGTGGAGGCGGGCCGCATAGACGTGGCTCCCCACCAGGGCCGAGCCGAAGGCCTTCCCCAGCTCCACGGCCAGGTCGATGGCCCGGTTGGAGTAGTCCGAGTTGTCAACGGGGACGTAGATCGTCTTGAACATGGGAATCCTCCGTGGGTGCGCCCATCGGTCGTCTGGGGACAGCGCCCGGGGCGCGCCCCCGGGCGATCTCAGCTCGGGTTCTACCGGTTTTCCGCCCTTCCCTGCCGATCACCTTCCACCACGACCTCGTCGCCCCGCCTCAGGAGGCCTTCCGGCCGGCGGCCCGGACGGCGGCCAGGTACGCCAGGACCGCGAAGGCGCCCATCACCGCCAGCGACGGCCCCAAGGGCGGGACTGCCCCGGCGGCGACGGGCACCTCGAGGTAGAGGGTGTGCCGGAGCGCCGCGACGCCGTAGGTCATCGGGTTCACCCGCATCGCCCACTCGAGCCAGGCCGGCAGCCCGGAGGCCGGGAAGAAGGCCCCGGACAGGAGCCACATGGGGAACAGGATCAGGTTCATGATCGCATGAAAGCCCTGGGTCGAGTCCATCCGCCAGGCGATGGCGAGCCCGAGCCCGGTCAGCCCGAACGCCACCAGGACCATCACGCCGAGGACCGCGGCGACCGAGGCCGGGCTCACGGCGAGCCCGAGGGCGGGCGCCAGGAGGAGGAAGAGGCCGCCCTGGAGGACGGCCAGGGTGGTGCCGCCGAGGGCCTGGCCCAGCACGATCCCCCAGGGCCCGACGGGCGCCACCAGGACCCCCTGCAGGAACCCCGTGCGGCGGTCCTCCACGGTGGCGATGGTGGCGAAGATGGCGGTGAACAGGAGCACCAGGGCGATGATGCCGGGGTAGAAGTACTCCAGGTACCCCGTCCCGGGCGGCGCGCCCGGGGGGCGGAAGGAGGCGCTCAACCCCCCGCCCAGGAGGAGCCAGAAGACCAGCGGCTGGGCCACGGCCCCCACCACGCGGCTCCGCTGGCGGCCGAAGCGGACCACCTCCCGCCACCAGAGCGTGGTCACCGGCAGCACGAGGCCCATCACGCGGGCCCGCCCTCCCTGAGGCGGCGTCCGGTCAGGCGGATGAAGACGTCCTCGATGGTCGGCTTGCCGAAGCTCACCGCGATCACCTCGTCCTCGAACGCCTCCATCACCTCCCGGACGAGCTCGGGGGCGCGGGGGTGCTCGAGCCTGAGGAGGCCGTCCACCAGGGCCGGCTCGCGCCCGAGCTTGTTGCGCATCCCGGCGCGCAGGGCCTCGGGGTCGCGGGCGTGGACCACCACCACGTCGCCGCCCACCCGCTCCTTCAGGGCCCCCGGGGTATCCAGGGCGACCAGCCGCCCCTGGTCGAGGATCCCCACCCGATCGCACCGCTCCGCCTCCTCCAGGAGGTGGGTCGTGAGGAGGACAGTGACGCCGTCCTCGCGCCGCAGGCGGTCGAGGTGGGCGACGAACCCCCGCCGGGCGCCGGGATCGAGGCCCGTGCTCGGCTCGTCGAGGACCAGGAGCTCGGGCCGGGGCAGGAGGGCCTTGGCGAGCTCGACCCGGCGCGCGAGCCCGCCCGAGAGGGTCTCCACGCGCTCGTGGGCCCGGTCGTCGAGCCCGAGCCCCCCGAGGAGCGCCAGGGCCCGGCCGGCGAGGGCGCGCCCCCGCATCCCGAAGAGGTGGCCGTGGTGGCGGAGGTTCTCCAGCACGGTCAGCTTGGGGTCGAGGCCCGGGTGCTGGAAGACCACCCCGAGCCGCCGCCGGATGGCGCGCGCCTCCCGCGCCGGGTCCAGACCCAGGAGGCGCACCCGGCCGCCGGTGGCCGGCAGCAGGGTGGCGAGGATCTTGAAGAGGGTCGTCTTGCCGCTCCCGTTGGGCCCCAGGAGGCCGAAGATCTCCCCGCGGGCCACGCGGAAGCTCACCCCGGCCAGGGCCTCCCGGGCGCCGTAGCGGCGGCGGAGGTCCTCGACCTCGGCGGCGACGGACGCCGTGGCCGCCCTCACCGCGGCAGGGAGAGCTGATAGAGCATCCAATAGACGACCACTCCCGAGATCGAGACGTACAGCCAGAGGGGGAGCGTCCAGCGGGCGATGCGGACGTGCCTATCGAACCGCCCGGTCCAGGCGCGATAGATGGTGGCCAGGGCCAGGGGGACGATGACCGCGGCCAGGCCGATGTGGGAGATGAGGAGGGGGAAGTAGACCGCGCGGATCCAGCCCGTCCCGGCGAAGGGCGTCGAGCCGGCCTGGTAGTGGTAGACCAGGTAGGAGACCAGGAAGAGGCAGGAGGTCCCGAAGGCCGTCAGCATGCACGTCTTGTGGGCGGTGACCCGCCGCCGCCGGATGCAGAGATACCCCGCGGCGAGGAGGACGGCGCTGGTGGCGTTCAGCAGGGCGTTGATCCCCGGCAGGGCCGAGACGTCCCAGTCGCCCCGGACCTCGGCCGGCCGGCCGAGCAGCACGAAGCCGATCCCCGCCAGCGCGAGCAGGGAGACGACCCCGATCCCCGACAGGGCCCAGCGCTCCCTCATCGGGCACCCCCCCACACCGCGTCCCGGGGGAAGGGGCCGGCGGCGGAGGCAAGGGCGGACACCATCCTGACCGGGAAGGGATCAGTGCTTCTCGACCGCGGCCGGCCTGACGGCCTCGCCGGTCCGGTGCTCGACGGCCGACTGGTCGGGCAGGAGCAGGAAGATCAGCAGGACCCCGAGGAAGAGGGGCGTCACCGCGATCAGGCCCAGGGTGCGGTGCTCGAACCGGAGGTGCATGAAGTACATGGCGACCAGCGAGGCCTTGGAGATCGCCAGCGCGATCAGGGTGATGACGATGATGAGCTTCGCGATCGGCATGAAGATGACCGCGATCTCGGCGACCGTCAGGACGAACAGGTAGAGCCAGATCAGCCAGTAGTTGGGGTCCCTGTGCCCTTCCGCCATCGCGCCCTCCAGACTAGAGGAGATAGATGAAGGTGAAGACCATGATCCAGACCAGGTCCACGAAGTGCCAGTAGAGCCCGGTGATCTCCACCACGTTGTAGGTCCACCCCGGCCCCATCTCGGTGGTGGGCCGCGAGACCAGGAGCGTGATGACGAGCAGGTAGATCACCCCGCCGGTACGGGTTCCCCCAGATCTTCAGCCCCTCCCCGATCAGCTTCGTCCACTCGTAGGCCTGCAGTCCGAGGAAGAGGGCGCCGCCCAGGGCGGTCAGGGCCAGGTACATCTTGGCCAGGTCCCGGTTCCGGTACTTGACCGCCTCGAGGCCCTTGACCATGGTCACGCTGGAGCAGATCAGGAGGAACGTCATGAAGGCGGTCAGGTTGATCCCCAGGTGGTCGTACGGGATGGGCCAGTCGGCGCTGCCGTAGCGCATGGCGCCGTACCCGGCCAGCAGGACGCCGAAGCCCATGGCGTCCCCGACCAGGAAGATCCACATCCCGAGCTTGCCCCAGCTCTCGGGGGTGAGGGGCGACTCCGCCGGCTCGACGGCCGGATGGCTCAACGCGACCTCGCTCAATGTCGGCTCTCCTCCCTAAGCAAGGTAGACGAGCAGATACAGGATCGGCCAGAGGGCGACGACGAAGCACCAGTACATCCCGCACAGGGTCGCGCCCACGTGCTGGCGGGGCGTGAACCGCCCCTGCCGGGCGCGCGCCAGGGTGATCAGGAGCCAGGCCAGCGCCCCGAGGACGTGGACCCCGTGGAGGCCGATCAGGGTGTAGAAGGTCCCCCCGTAGGCCCCGGAGGAGACGGTGAGGCCGAAGCCCAAAAGGCGCGCCCACTCGTAGCCCTGCACGCCCAGGAAGGCCGCCCCCAGGAGGGCCGTCTGGCCGAGCCCCGTCAGGAGCCCGGCCTGGTCCCCGCGGCGGACGGCCCGGAGGGCCCGCACCATCGTGTAGCCGCTGGCGAGCAGGATGGCCGTGTTGATCCCGGTCACCTCCACCGGCAACCGGGGCTGGGCGGGCGGGGGCCAGACCGGGGCGCTGAGGCGCAGGACCAGGAAGGCCCCGATGAACCCGGCGAAGAACACCGCCTCCGTCCCCAGGAACATCAGCATGGCGAGCCGCGCGTTGCCGAGGGACGGACGCCACTCCGGCTCGCGGGGCGGCGGACGATCGTCCCAGGGGTCCGGGGGGAGCCCCGGCGGGACGCCGCCGAGGTCGATGGCGACGTCCTCCAGGACCTCCCGCTCGTCCAGGACGGGGCTCTCGGTGGCCGTGGGTGACATCCTTGAGGCTCCCCTCAGTTCCGGACCCAGATCACGATGAGCGAGACGATCGCCAGCGCGAGGATCCACCCGACCAGGAACATGCCCAGGCGGCGGTTCCGCTCTCCCAGGTCCGGCTGCCGCGCGGCATCCGCCATGGTCAGGACCCCACCTTGTCCAGGGCCATCAGGATCAGGAGGGTCGGCAGGTAGAGGAGCGAGGCGAACAGCAGGCGCCGGGCCGCCGGGACCGACGGGGAGACGGCCTGGAGCATCCCGCAGCCGAGGAAGACCGTACCGAGGATGAGGGCCCCGAAGAAGTACGCGGGACCGGCCAGGCCGATCAGGGTCGGCAGGAGGCCTACCGCCAGGAGCGCCAGGCAGCCGGCCACGATCTGTCGCTCGGTGCTGGTCCCGTCGGGATCCACCACCGGGAGCACCCGGATCCCCGCCCGGGCGTAGTCATCCTGGTAGAGCCGGGCGATGGCCAGCGTGTGGGGGAGCTGCCAGAGGAACATGATGGCGAACAGGACCCAGGCCCCGACCCCCAGCTCGCCGCGGGCCGCGACCCACCCGGCGACCGGCGGCAGGGCCCCGGGGATCGCCCCCACAACCATGCAGAGCGGGCTCCGGAGCTTGAGGGGCGTGTAGACGAAGAGGTAGAGGCCGACGATGACCGCCGTGACCCCGGCGCTCGGCGACCCCACGGTGAGCACGAGGTAGAGGAGCCCCGCGGCCGTGATGGCGGCGCCGAAGGCGAGGGCCTCGGTGGGCTGGAGCCGGCCGTCCGGCAGCGGGCGGAGCCGGGTGCGCTCCATGCGCGCGTCCACCTCGCGCTCGAGGAACTGGTTCAGCGCCAGGGTCCCCGCCGCGGCCAGCGCGGTCCCGATCAGGGCATGCACCAGCCGGAGATAGCCCGGGGCCCCGGTGGAGCCGAGGTAGAACCCCACCAGGGTGGCGATCCGGACCATCACGACCACCCGCGGCTTGGTCAGGAGCAGGAGATCCACCGCCACCTGCCGCCGGGCGCGGCCGACAGCGAGGTCCAGGGCGCCGGTCTGGAGCGTCATGCCGGGACCCGATCGGAGAGCCACCCGCCCTCGACGCCCCGCGCTCCGGCCGGCCGGAGGCGGAGGATCCGGAGCGTCAGCACCAGGCCGGTGGCGAGGAGGAGGGCGCCGGCGAGCCGGTGGGCGATGGGGGCGGCCAGGGCGGCGAGCGGCGGCAGGGCGGCGAGCCGGACCAGATAGGCGCCGAGACCCAGGAGGAGCTGAAGCGCCAGGAGACCGACCAGGAGCACCGCCGGCCGGACGAGACGCGGCTCGGCGGCATGGCGGCCGAGGACCCGCGCCCCCAGCACGGGGCCGAGGAGCGCGAGCCCGGCCGCCCCGGCCAGGTGCGGGGCCAGGGGCCCGCCCAGGTGGGTGAGCCAGGCCCCGAGGGCGATCTGGAGGTAGATGCCGCCGGTGGTCAGGAGGGCAAGCCGGGAGAGGCCGAGCGCCTCGGGGGCCGGCACCGGTTCCCCGGGCTCCGCCCAGCCCCGGGAGGTGACCAGCGCCAGACCGACCGTGAGGGCGAAGAAGGCCGGCGCGAGGACGCCGTGGAGACCCGCCAGCGTCTCCTTCAGCAGGACCACCCGGAGGCCGCCCAGCACGCCCTGGACGCTCACCAGGACCACCGCCGCGACTCCGAGCCAGCGGAGCCACCGGCGCCGCTCCGTGAGGCCGAGGAGCAGGGCCAGGGCGACGGTCAGGAGACCGACGACCGACCCGATGAGCCGGTGGCTGTGCTCCCAGAAGATCCCGCCCGCCATCTTGGACCACGGGTAGAGGAACATCGGGTACCCGAAGGTCGTGGGCCAATCCGGGACCGCCAGCGCGGCCCCCGTGGTCGTGACCACCCCCCCGACGAGGAGCAGGACGAGGGTGGCCAGGCACAGGAGGACCGCCAGCCGGTGCGACCAGACGGCGGCGACGGGGCGGGCCGCAGCAGACACAGCCCTAGCGGACTCGGAGGGGGGCTGACGCCCCCCTACCGAACCTCCCCCCAACGTTGCGCGGGCCAAGCCCGCGCCCGGAGCGGACCACCCATCCGCGAGCCGAGGGTCGAGAGCGCCCGGGCAGCATCGACGTGACTCGGACAGGCTCCTAGTGGTGGCGCGCCGCGGCGTAGGCCGGGAGCGGCCCCCCCAGTTCAGGTGCGGCGGCGGCGAGGGCGCGCCCCACTCCAGCGTGTTCGCGTCCCAGGGGTTCCGCTCGGCCGTCTTCCCGGCGAACAGGCTGAAGACGAAGTTGATCACGAACGGGATCTGGGCGAGGCCCAGGGCCAGGGCGGAGTACGTGATGAAGACGTTCCAGGGCTCCGCCCAGGCGAGGAAGTCGTACTGGAGCGGGTTGTAGATCCGCCGCATCATCCCGCCCACGCCCAGGATGTGCATCGGGAAGAAGGTCAGGTTGAAGAAGACGAAGCTGGGCCAGAAGTGGAGCTGCCCCAGGGCCGGGCTCATCATCCGGCCGAACATCTTCGGGAACCAGTAGTAGATGGCGGCGAAGGCCCCGAAGATGGAGCCGCCGAAGACCACGTAGTGGATGTGGGCGACGATGAAGTAGGTGTCCTGGATGAAGATGTCCACCGGCGTCGAGGCCATGAAGATCCCGGAGAGGCCCCCGATCACGAACATGGAGACGAAGGCCAGGTTCATGCCGATGAACATCAGCCAGAAATGGAGCTTCCCGAGGCCCTCGTGCATCAGCCGGCCGGTGATCTTCGGGTACCAGTAGTAGATGCCGGCGAAGATGCCGAAGATGCTGCCCCCGAAGAGCACGTAGTGGATATGGGCCACGATGTAGTAGGTGTCCTGCTGTTGGAAGTCGGCGGCCGCCGAGGCGTGAGTAACGCCGCTCAGCCCGCCGATGATGAACAGGGCAACGAAGCCCACGGAGAAGTAGAGGGCCGCCGTGAGCCGGA
>JACPHL010000295.1 GCA_016188625.1 Candidatus Rokuibacteriota bacterium
GCCCTGCGCAAGATTCCGGGCAGCGACCGGCTGCTCCAGGGCGCCCGCGACCGCAACCCCAGCGGGCGCATCACCACGCCCGCGGACGTGGCGGAGGCGATCGCCACGCTGGCCGCCAGCGACTCCGGCTGGCTGACGGGCAACGTCATCGGCGTGGACGGCGGCGAGGACATCGTCGGTTAACGCCGTGCCCGCCCGCGCCGGCCGGTGAGCGTCGCCCAGGCCCTCGTCCTCGGGATCGTCCAGGGGCTCACCGAGTTCCTCCCGATCTCCTCCTCGGGCCACCTCATCCTGGTCCCGCGCGTGCTGGGCTGGCCGGACCAGGGCCTCGCCTTCGACGCCGTCATCCACCTCGGGAGCCTCCTGGCCCTCGTCCTCTATTTCCGGATCGAGCTCCTGGGGGTCCTCCGCGGCTTCTTGATCCCGACCGACGCGGGCCGCCCCGGCCGCACCCTGGGGTGGTTCCTGATCCTGGGGACCCTCCCGGCGGCCCTCGTGGGGTATCTCTACGCCAACCTCATCGAGGCGAGGTTCCGGGGCCCGGGGGTGGTGGCCCTCTCGCTGATCGTCTGGGCGCTGGTGATGTGGGTCGCGGATCGGCAGGCCGAGCGACGCCCGCTGCCCGTCACCTCGGCGCTCGGGCTCACCTGGCCGTGGGTCCTCTTCGTCGGGTGCGCCCAGGCCATCGCCCTCATCCCGGGCACCTCGCGCTCGGGGATCACGATCATCGCCGGGCTGGCGGCGGGGCTCACCCGCAAGGAGGCGGCGCGCTTCTCCTTCCTCCTGGGGGTCCCGGTCACATTCGCGGCGGGGGCGGAGAAGGCCCTCGAGCTGGCGCGGGCCGGGGCCTGGGCGGCCGAGGGCGGGACCATCCTGGCCGCGCTCGTGGCGACGTGCCTGGCGAGCCTCGCGGCGATCGCCTTCCTGGTCCGCTACCTCGAGCGCCGCCGGCTCACCCCGTTCGTCTACTACCGGCTGGTCCTGGGCGGGCTGATCCTGCTCCTGCTCTGGCGGTAGTCGGTCGGCGCGGGCTCAGCACCCCTGCGGGACGGCCGCGAGCCGGCGCTCGACCTCGGCCAGCTCGCGCTCCCGGTCCTGGATGAGCCGGTTCACCCGCTTGGCCGACTGGCCGATCCGCTCCATCTCCTCGGCGAGGTCCCAGAGGGTCGGGCTCGCGTCCGGATCGATCCGCTCGGTCCGGCCCTTGAGGGCGGCCGAGGTGTCGCGGAGGATGACAAGCTGGCGGTGGAGGGCGCTCGCCTGGAACCTGAGGTCCCGCAGCTCGCTCTGGTCGGCGCAGGGCTCGGCGCGGGCGGGAGGCGGGATCGCGCCGAAGAGGAAGACGAGGCAGAGGCCCGCGTGGACTGTCGTTCGCCAGGCCATCCCTGCCATCTCCGTCAGCCCTTCTCGAGCCGCTTGAGGAAGACCTCCATCTCCTTCCCGGTCTGGAGATCGCCGGTCTTCGGGGCGAGCGCGATCCCCTCGCGGTAGACGGCCTTGGCCTCCTCGCTCCGCCCGAGCCGCTCGAGGGCCCGGCCGAGCCCCCGGTAGGCCGCGGTGTAGTCGGGCTTCAACCGGAGGACCTCGCGGAACTCGGCGACCGCCTCCTCCGCCCGGCCGGCCTCGAGGCAGGCGGTGGCGAGGCCGAAGCGCGCCACCGGGTCGTCCGGGTAGAGCTCCACGACCTCCCTGAACTGGGCGACCCGATCCTCGGCCATCAGTGCTAGTGAACTCGGAGGGGGGCTGACGCCCCCCTTCCGAACCTCCCCCCCAGGTGGCGCGGGCCAAGCCCGCGCTCGGAGCGGACCATCCATCCGTGTGCCGAGGGTCGAGGTCGCGCGGGCATCATCGGCCTGACCCGGACACGCTCCTAGTGCCGCGAGACGACCTTGAGGTAGAGGTCGCCGGGTTGGCCGTTGGCGCCGAGCTCGCCCTTGCCACGGAGCCTGAGGCGCGTCCCGGGCTCGAGGCCGGGAGGGATCCGGACCATCAGCGTCTCCTCGCCGCCGGCCCGCTGGATGGTGAGCTTGAAGCGCCCGCCCTCCCGCCGCTCTTCCTCGTTGAGGGCGACATCGTAGGTGAGATCCCCGCGCCGCTCGGCGGACGGGAGCGCGAGGAGCTTCCGGATCGCGCGCGCCGGGGCGGTGAGGACCCCCTTCAGCTCCCCGGCGAGCCAGCCGAGGAAGCCGGCGATGGAGGGGACAACGTCGCCCCGCGCCTGGGCGCCGCGGTCGAGGTGGGAGGGCTCGCGGACGCGCTCGAAGGGCGGCTGTCCGAAGGTCCGGACCCGGCGAACGCCGAAGGGGCCGAAGACGACCACCCCGCCCCAGAAGACCCCGCGGCCACCGAAGAAGACGTCGCGGACGAAGGCCTCGTTGAAGCGGAAGCCCAGGCGCTCGAAGTCGCGCGCCAGCTCCTCGAAGATCGAGGCCGTGCGCGGGTTGGTGAAGAGGTCGCGAAAGAGGTCCTCCTCGCTCCAGCGGGGCTCGGACGGCTCGCCCCGGACCCGGGCCTGCCGCTGGGCGTCGTACTGGCGGCGCTTGGCCGGGTCCATCAGGACCGCGTACGCCTCGCTGATCTCCTTGAAGCGCTCCTCGGCCTGGCGGTTGCCGGGGTTCCGGTCCGGGTGGTACTGGAGGGCGAGACGACGGTAGGCCCGCTTGATCTCCTCCTCGCCGGCGTCAGGCCGGACCCCGAGCACCTCGTAGAGGTCCTTGGTCCACGCCCGCGGCATCGTCTACTCCACCTCGCCCGAGGCGTTCAGCCGGACGACCTCGAGGACCAGCTCGGTGGTCCGGTAGAGGTCGCGGAGGTCGAGCCACTCCTTGACCGTGTGGATCTCGCGCATCCCGGTCCCGAGGTTGGCGACCTGAAGGCCGCGGCCGTTCAGGACGTTGGCATCGCACCCGCCGCCGGTCGGCCGCGTGAGGAGGTTGCGGCCGAGGTTCCGCGAGGCCCGGGCGACCAGGCGGACGATGCGGGCGTCCGGGGAAAGGGCCATCGGGTCGAAGTCGCGCTGGACCTCCACCTCCACGCGCGCCTCGTACTCCTGGCCGTCCACGGTGAGCCGGTGGCGGCGCGCCGCCTCGAGGAAGCAGGCCCGCATGTGCTCGGTCTGGGCCTCGAGCTTGGCCACGTCGCGGCTCCGCGCCTCGCCCCGGATCAGGACCGCGGGCGGGACGATGTTGGTGGCGAGCCCGCCCTGGATGATGCCGAGGTTGGCGGTGGTCTCCGCGTCGATCCGGCCCAGGCGCATCCCGGCGATCGCCTCGGCCGCGACCTTGATGGCGCTGATCCCCTGCTCCGGCACGACGCCGGCGTGGGCCTCCTTGCCGTGGACCCGGACCTCCAGGCGGTTCGCGGCCGGGGCATGGGTGATCAGCTCGTCCACGCCGTCCGAGTCGAGGACCAGGCCGGTCCGGGCGCGGAGGCGGCCGACGTCGAGGTGCTTGGCGCCGAGGAGGCCGACCTCCTCGCAGATGGTGAAGACCGCCTCGATGTCGCCGTGGGGGACCCCCCGCTCCCTGAGGGTCCGAACGGCCTCGACGATGATGGCGCAGCCGGACTTGTCGTCGCCGCCGAGGACGGTGGACCCGTCGGTCCGGACGATGTCGCCCTCGACGATCGGCTTGACGTTCTCGCCGGGGACCACGGTGTCCATGTGGGCCGAGAGGAGGAGCGGCAGGGCACCGGGGACCGTCCCCCTGATCCGGGCGATGACGTTCCCGACGTCGCCGCCGACCCTCTCGCCGGCCCCGTCGATCTCGACCTCGGCCCCCAGGGCTTCCAGCTCGGCGGCCAGGCGGAGGGCTACCTCCCGCTCCCGCCGGGAGACGCTCGAGATCCCCACCAGCTCCAGCAACAGCCCCTTCAGCCGCCCCTGGTTAATCACCCTGTAACCTCAAAATAGCCCCATTCGCCTTGGGCGATCCGGGTGACGCGATTCTATCTTAACCTGAGCCTTCTCAAGCCACCAAGCCCGTAAGTCCGACGGGCGGCTTCAACCACCAGGGTTACGGATGATCCTTGCCTAAAGGTGGGGGAGGAGCCAGGAGAGGGAGGCGTGGATGGCGCGGCGGCGGTGGGCGGGGTCGGTGAGGCGGTGGGCGGCGCCCTCGAGCATGAGGATCGACTTCGGCTCGGCCGAGCGCTCATAGAGGAGCCGGCCGTGCTCCGGCGGGACCACCTCGTCCTCGGTCCCCTGGATCACCAGGGCCCGCCCGACCCCAGCCGCCGCATCAAGCAGGTCCCCCTGCTCCAGCTCCTCGCGGAACGGCACTCCCAGACCCTCCAGGTCGGCCTCGCGGCCGGAGCCCCCCATCCCGCGAAGCGTCGCCGGCGTGTTCCAGGTCACGACGCCCCGGATCGACGGATCGGCCGCGGCGACGTGCAGGGCCACGAAGCCGCCCATGCTGGAGCCGACGAGGGCGAGCCGGCCGTCCAGGTCCTGGTGGCCGCGCAGGAAGGCGATCACCGCTCGAAGGTCGGCGATCCGGACGGCGACGGTGGAGTCGGCGTAGCGCCCGCCGCTCTCCCCGCACCCCCGGAAGTCGAACCGGCAGCAGGCGAGCCCGGCCTCGAGGGCGGCCTCGGTCAGGAGCAGGTACTTCTCGGAGTCCTTCGAGGCGGCCAGGCCGTGGCAGGCGATGACGCAGGGGCCGCGCCCCTTATCCGGCAGGGTCAGGACCGCGGCCAGCTTCTCCCCGCCCGAGGGGATCCAGTGCCGCTCCTCCCTCATGGCGTGACCCCGAAGCAGCGCCGCGAGTTCACCAGGAGCTGCTCGGCTACCTCGGGGACCGGCAGCCCTTTCACCTCGGCGACCGCCTCCGCCACCCGCGCGACCATCCCGGGCTCCCCCGCCCGCCCCTCGAACTCGCCGCCGAAGGCCCACGGCCCGTCCGACTCCGCGACGAGCTGCTCCAGAGGCACCTCCCGGGCCAGCTCCCGGTCGCGCTCCCGGTAGGCCGCCTCGGGGGTCAGGGAGACGAAGTAGCCGCGGCCGACGATCCGGCGGGTCACCTCCGGCGGGCCCTTGTGCCAGTGGAAGACCGCGCGCTCGACGCCGACCGCCTCCAGGAGCTCCAGGGCCTCCTCGGCCGCGCCGTGGGGGGCGTGGAGCGAGACCGCGAGGTCGAGCCGCCGGGCCAGCTCCAGCAGCCGCCGAAGCCGGGCCTTCGCCGCACGCATGAGATCCCTCGCGTCCGCTCGCCCCTCGAGCCGGTACCAGGGGAGCCCCACCTCCCCGACGGCGATCAGGTCCTGGCGGAACCCCAGGATCTGGGCCTCCACCGCCTCGAAGGCCGCCTCGCCGAGATCGAGCCGCTCCGGGTGGAGGCCGAGGGCCGCCCAGACCTCGCCAGGATGCCGGGCGGCGAGCGCCAGGACGGCCAGGTTGGAGGCTGGGTCGCTCCCGACGGCCACGACCCCCAGGACCCCGAGCGAGCGGGCGCGGTCGAGGACGGCGCGGGGGTCGGGAAAGGCGGGGCCGGCGAGGTGGCAGTGGGTGTCGATCACCCCCGCCCTCAGTGGCCGGCGACGGTCATCCGGGCGATCTTCAGGGTCGGCGCCGCGCTCTGGTCGCGGAAGGTGAGGTCGTTCCCCACCAGCTCCACGTCCTGGAGCATCTTGAGGAGGTTGCCGGCGATGGTGATCTCCTCGACCGGGTAGGCCAGCTCCCCGTTCTCGATCCAGAGCCCCACCGCCCCCCGCGAGTAGTCGCCGGTCACGAAGTTCACCCCGAAGCCGATCAGCTCCGTCACGTAGAGCCCCCGGTCCACCGAGGCGATGATCTCCTCGGGCGAGTGCGGGCCCGGGACGAGGTAGAGGTTGGTGTGCCCGACGCCCACCCCGCCGCCCGGCTCGCGCATGGCGTGGCCGGTCGCGGCGAGCCCGAGCTTCCGGGCGCTGTAGGTGTCGAGGAGGTAGCTCGCGAGCACCCCGCGATCCACCAGGACGACCCTGCGGCTCGCCACCCCCTCCCCGTCGAAGGGGCGCGAGCCGAGGCCGTTCGGCATGAGGGCGTCGTCGATGATGGTGACCGCGGGCGTGGCGATCCGCTCCCCGAGCTTCCCCACGAGGAACGAGGCGCCGCGGTAGAGGCTCGGGCCCGTGGCCGCGATCGTCAGGGTCCGGACCAGGCTCGCGGCGGTCTCCGGGTCGAAGACGACCGGCACCTCCTGGGTCTCGAGCTTCCGGGCCCCGAGGCGGCGGAGGGCGCGGCGGGCCGCGATTTCCCCCACCAGCTCGGGCGGCTCGAGGCCGGCGAGCGTGCGGGCCCCCGTGTACCAGTAGTCACGCTGCATCTCGCCGTCCTGGACCGCGACCGGCGTCACCGAGAACGCGAAGATCGAGGCCTCGAACCCCCCCGCAAACCCCGCGCTCGAGGCGTAGGCGACACAGGCCCGGCGGTCCCAGAACTCGGCCCCCTCGGAGGTGGTCACCCGGGGGCCGAAGCCGAGCGCGGCCGCCTCGGCCCGGCGGGCCACGGCGATCTTCTCCTCGAGGGGGGGGGCGTGCCCCTCGGCATCCAGGAGGTCGAGGTCGGGGATCGCGCGGGCCAGGGCCTCGGGGGCGGGGAGCCCGGAGTGCTCGTCGCGCCGGGCGACGGCGGCGAGGGCGAGCGTCTCGTCCACGAGGCGCTCGAGCGCCGCAGGGGAGAGGTCCGAGGTCGTGGCCGAGGCCGAGCCGGTCTCGGTGAAGATCCGGAGCGAGCAGTGCCGCTCGCGAGCGTGGCGGAGCGACTCGACCTGGCCGAGGCGGACCTGGAGGGTCAGCTCCTCCTCCTCGACCAGGAAGGCGTCCGCCTCAACGGCCCCCCGCCGGCGCGCCGAGGCCAGCAGCCGCTCGAGCACGGGGGCCCTCAGACCTGGGTGCCGCCGACGGTGATCCCGTCGATCCGGATGGTGGGGAGGCCCACGCCGACCGGGACCGACTGGCCGTCCTTGCCGCAGGTCCCCACCCCCTCGTCCAGCCTGAGGTCGTGGCCCACGCGGCTCACCCGGGTCAGGACCTCGGGCCCGGAACCGATCAGGGTCGCGCCCTTGACCGGCGCCGTGATCCGCCCGCCCTCGATCAGGTAGGCCTCGCTCGCCGAGAAGACGAACTTGCCGCTGGTGATGTCCACCTGCCCGCCGCCGAAGGTGACGGCGTAGAGGCCGTAGGGGACCGAGCGGACGATCTCCTCCGGGTCGTCCCCGCCGGGGAGCATGAAGGTATTGGTCATCCTCGGCATCGGCGGGTGGGCGAACGACTCGCGGCGGCCGTTTCCGGTCGGGGCCATCCCCATGAGCCGGGCGTTCAGGCGGTCCTGCATGTAGCCGCGGAGGATCCCCTGCTCGATCAGGACGGTCCGGCCGGTCGGGGTCCCCTCGTCGTCCACGTTGAGGGAGCCCCGGCGGTTCGGGATCGTCCCGTCGTCCACCACGGTGACCAGCTCGGAGGCGACCTTCTGGCCCAGCCGGCCGGTGAAAGCCGAGACCCCCTTCCGGTTGAAGTCCCCCTCGAGGCCGTGGCCGATCGCCTCGTGGAGGAGGACCCCCGGCCACCCGGGGCCGAGGACCACGGTCAGCGTCCCTGCGGGGGCCTCGATGGCGCGGAGGTTCAGGAGCGCCTGACGCGTGGCTTCGCGGGTGTAGTGGGCCCAGCGCTCCTGCTCCAGGAAGAAGTCGAAGGGGACCCGCCCGCCGCCGCCGAAGCCCCCCAGCTCCCGGCGGCCGTTCTCCTCCACGATGACCCGGATCTGGAGCCGGGTCAGGGGGCGGATGTCGCCGATCTGCCACCCCTCCGAGGTCGCGATCAGGATCACCTGCTCCTCCGAGAGGAGGGAGGCGATGACCTGCCGGACCCGGGGGTCCTGGCCGCGGGCCAGCGCGTCGACCCGGTGGAGGAGGTCCACCTTGCCCTGGAGCGGGGCGTCCACCGGGGGCTCGGCGACGGGGTAGAGGTCGTGGGGCCGGGACTCCGCCCGGACCGCCATGACCCCGGCGCGCCCCGCCTGGTCCGCGATGACCCGGGCCTGGCGCGCGGCCAGCTCGAGGTTCTCGATCGCCAGGTCGCCGGTGTACGCGTAGCCGGTCCGGACGTCGGCCTGGGTCCTGACCCCGGCCCCCTGGCTGATGTCCCGCGAGGCCTTCTTGACCACCCCCTCCTCCAGGACCAGCTCCTCGGCGATCTGGTATTCGAGGAAGAGGTCGGCGTAGTCCACGCGCCCCCCGACGGCGGTCCCGAGGAGGCCTTCGAGCCGGGACGGGGTGAGCCCGTACCGGTCGGAGAAGAAGCGATCCGGATGGGCAAGCGCGGTGGTCATGCGGCGCTCCTTGGGAAACGATGAGTGGTGAAGATGCCCAGATATCTTACCACCTCCCCCGCCGGCGGGCCCGGTTTTCTTCCGGGGGTTCCCCTCCGGCTGCCCACATTTTGAGCAAATCTAAAAATTACACAATTCCAAATAGATAAATGGCACAGAGAGATGTATTCCTGCGGGTCGTGGGTGTCCTCGACCGGCGAAAGTCGGGCTCTGGTCGCGCGCCGGCTGAAGCCAAATAGACAAGCCCGCGGGGGGGGACCTCAGGGGGGAGACGGACGATCCCTCTCACGTTGATTCCCCGGGAACGCGGCAAGTGAGAGACGGCCTTGACAAAGGTCCGACGGTTAGACCAATATGTCGCCCAAGCCCGGAGGCCGGGTGCCAGGTGCCGCGAGATCATGTCGCCGGGCGACTCGCTCCTGCGATGGCCGACCGGTCAGACGCCTGCGAAGCCAAAGGAGGAGGTGGGGCATGAAAAGGGCGGGAACCCTCTCACTGCTGGCGGCAGCCCTGTTCGTGGCCGTGTTCCTCGGGAAGGACACCGCGCCCGACGCCGCCGCGCAAGCGCCGATCAAGCTGAAGATCCAGTCCGCGTTCCCGGCGGTCTCCATCGTGTACGGGAACCTGAAGTACTTCGCCGAGCGCGTGGAGAAGATGTCCGGCGGCCGGATCAAGGTCGAGGCGCTACCGGCCGGGGCCGTCGTGCCGGCCTTCGAGATCCTGGACGCCGCGCACCGTGGGTTGCTCGAGGGTGGCCACGGGGTCTCCTACTACTGGTTCGGCCGCCACCCGGCGGCGACCCTCTTCGCGGGCGCGCCCGGCGGGCCGTTCGGGATGTCCCTCCTGGACCTCATGGGGTGGTTCTACGAGGGTGGCGGGCTCGATCTCTACCACGAGCTCTACCAGAAGCTCCTGAAGCTCGACGTGGTCGTCTTCCCGATCTCGCCCCACGGGCCGCAGCCGCCCGGCTGGTTCAGGCGGCCCGTGAAGAACTGGGAGGACTTCCGCGGCTTCAAGGCCCGGATCCCCGGCATCGCGGGGGACGTCTACAAAGAGGCGGGCATGAGCGTGGTGCTCCTGCCGGGCGGCGAGATCATCCCGGCCGCGGAGCGCGGGCTGATCGACGCGGCGGAGTGGGTCGGTGGCCGCGAGGACCTCCTGCTGGGCCTCCACACCGTCGGCTGGAAGTACCACTACCTCCAGGGCCAGCACGAGCCCAACACCCACGGCAACCTCTTCATCAACAAGAAGGTCTGGGAAAGGCTCTCGCCGGACCTCCAGGAGATCATCAAGTCGGCGACGAAGGACGCCTTCCTGACCTTCTGGTGGCAGTTCAACCAGGAGAACGCCAAGGCCTACCAGGAGATCCTGAAGCTCGGGATCAACACGCAGAGGATGCCCGACGACATCAACGAGGTCTTCCTCAAGACCTGGGACAAGGTCGCGGCGCGCTTCGCCGAGAAGGACCCCTTCTTCAAGAAGGTCCTGGACTCCATGCGGGAGTACGCGTCCCTGACGGTGCCGCACCGCGAATCCCACTGGCCCACCTGGAGCTTCGCGGCGCAGTACTACTGGAAGGACAAGATCTACGCCAAGTAACGGGACCCTCCCTGACGTGACCACCTGAACGGCGGGGCCGGCCGTAGCCATGCGGTCGGCCCCGTCTCGTGTCCAGAGGAGCGAGCGTGCCTGCCCCCCCTGGTAGCGACCGGGCCCCGGACCGCGTGCCCCCGCCTGTGACGATCCTGGTCCGCTGGATCGACATCCTGTCGGAGTGGAGCGGCCGGCTCACCGCCTGGTTCATCATCCCCCTGATCTTCGTCATCGTCTACGAGATCCTCGCCCGGCACGCCTTCAACGCGCCCACGATCTGGTCCTTCGAGCTGCAGTTCATGCTCTACGCCAGCATGTTCATGCTCGGGGCCGCCTACACCCTGCTGTACGGCGAGCACATCCGCACCGACATCCTCTACAACCGC
>JACPHL010000303.1 GCA_016188625.1 Candidatus Rokuibacteriota bacterium
GTCCCGGCCAGGTGCTCGACCGCGAGGAGGCCGAAGGCGCGCCGGCGGGTAGGGTCGGCGTAGGCGAGGCAGCTCGAGTAGTGGGGCGCGCGGACCTCGATGAGCGCCCCGGGCCGGGCGATCCGGTGCAGCTCCCCCATCACCGCGAGGACGTCCTGGAGGTGCTCGAGAACGTCCCGGCAGACGATCCGGTCGAAGCTCGAGTCGGGGAACGGGTACGGGAGGCGGTCGAGGTCGTGGACGACGTCGGCCAGGGTCTCGGGGGAGCGGTCCACCCCGACCGCGCCCGGCTCCTTGTTCACCCCGCACCCGAGGTCCAGAACCTTCATCGCCGCTACCAGAATTTCTCGTAGCGGATCGCGCGGCGCTCCATCCCCCGGCTCATGAACAGCTCGCGGCACGCCTTCACCATCTTCCCGCCGCCGCAGATCAGCGCCTCCCGGCCCGCCAGCTCCGGCAGCTCCCGCGCCAGGAGCTTCAGCAGGTCGCCCGATCCCCCGCCCGGGCCCGGTTCGGCCTCCTCCAGGATCGGGGCGTAGCCGAACTCCGAGTGCCGGCGGGCCAGCTCCTCGAACTCCTCGTGGTAGATCAAGAGCTCCCGCCGCGGGGCGCCGTAGTAGAGGCGCATCCGGCGCGGGAAGCCGCGCTCGGCCTCGCCGAGGAGGATCGAACGGAACGGGACGATCCCGATCTCCTCGGCGACCAGGATGACCTCGGCGGACGATCCCCGGATCAGCGTCAGGTTCCCGAGGGGGGAGTGGAAGGCGAGCTCCTCCCCGGGCTTGACCCCCCGGAGGAAGCGCGAGCCGACGCCTCCGGGCGTGACGTCGGCGCAGAGTCGGAAGACCCGCCGCTCGGACGGCGGAGAGGCGATGGTGTAGGGGCGGACGGTCTTGGGACCGAAGGGAAGGGAGACCCACTGGCCGGCCTCGAAGTGAAGCTCGGCCGGCTCCACCATCTCCACGTCCAGCTCGAGGATGTCGGGGGCGAGCCAGCGGACCCCGACGATCCGACCCTTGCAGTTCGGCGCCTTCGCCATGGCCAGCTAGGAATCCTGATCCAAGGCCGTGACCCTCTTGAGCCGGGCAAGACGGGCCTCAATCTCCTGGGCAGGCAAGGGCTCGGCAGGCTGCTTGCGGCGGGCACGGGCAAGCCGGTAGTCCGAATCCCCCGGTCGCACGGGCTCGGCACAAGAGGCCTCGAAGAGGGTCTTGAGGGTACGGCCCAGTCGATTTTTCGGCGCCTTCCCCATCGGCTAGCCGGAGCGAAAGCGCGGGAGGACCTCGGCGGCGAAGGCCTCGATCTGCTCAGCCTCCCGCTGACTGTCGGCGACGAAGTTCAGGACGAAGGTCTCGACGCCGGCCTCGGCGAAGGCGGCGATCCTCTCGGCGCACGCCTCGGGGGGCCCGAGCACGCAGTACCGCTCGACCAGCTCGTCGAAGGGCTGGTCGTAACGCCGGGTGAGGTGCCGGGCCGCGGTCTCCCGGGCCGTCTCGGGGTCGTCGTCCATGGCGATGAACGTGAGGTGGGCGGGCTCGAACCTCTCGAGCCGGCGCCCGGCCTCGGCGGCGAACCCCTCGATCTTGTCGAGGCTCCGGCGGTAGCGGTCGGGGGCGACCAGATAGGAGATCCAGCCGTCCCCGAGGCGGCCGGCGCGGCGGAGGGCAAAGTCCGAGCGCCCCCCGACCAGGATCGGCGGCCCTCCGGGCTGAACGGGTTTGGGCTCGATCGTCACCCCGTCGAAGCGGAAGTGCTTCCCCTCGAAGGAGGCCGGGGAGTCGCGCCAGAGGCGCCGGAGGACCTCGATCCCCTCATCGGTCCGCCGTCCCCGCTCCTCGCGCGGGACCCCGCACGCCTCGAACTCCTTCGGGAACTCCCCGCCGACCCCGACGCCGAAGACGACGCGCCCGCCCGAGAGGAAGTCGAGGCTCGCCACGGCCTTGGCCACCGGCGTCGGGTGCCGGAGCGGGAGGAGGTAGACGCAGGTCCCGAGCCGGACCCGACGGGTCCTGGCCGCGTAGCTCGCCAGCAGGGTCAGGGGGTCCAGGATCGGGCGGGTATAGCTGATGTGATCGCCGGCCCAGAGGCTTTCGTAGCCGAGCGCCTCGACCTGCTCGGCCAGGGGGAGCAGGGTCTCGGGGCGGTGGAGGTTGAGCGCGACGCCGAAACGGAGGCGGGGCACGCTACCGCGGGAAGGCGTCGCGGACGCCGCCGTCCACGGTGAGGGTGCAGCCGGTCGTCTTGGCGGCGCGGTCCGAGGCCAGGAAGAGGACCGCCTCGGCCACGTCCTCGGGGAGGACCGGGACGCCGAGGAGGTTACGCCGCCGGTAGAACTCCTCGAGTTCGCCGGGCGCGATCCCGTGCGCCCGGGCGCGCTCGGCGCGGACCTCCTCCGACCAGAGCCTGGAGTCGCGAAAGACGGCGTCGGGGTTCACGATGTTCGCCCGGATCCCGGAGGGGCCGCCCTCGATGGCGAGGACCTTGGCGAGCTGGGCCTCGGCGGCCTTGGCGGCACTGTAGGCGGCGAACTCCTTCCCGGGCGCCATGACGTTCTTGGTCGCCACGAAGACGAAGCTCCCACCGAGGCCTTGCGCCTTCATGACCCGAAGGGCCTCGCGAGCGACCAGGAAGTGGCCGGTGGCGTTGACCGCGAGGCTCCGCTCCCAGTCGGCGAGCGCCATGGCGTCGATGGCCCCCGCGGGCGCGATCCCCGCGTTCGAGACGACCACGTCGAGCCCGCCGCAGGCCTCGACCGCGGCCCGGATACCCGAGCGGACCGAGGCCTCGGCGGTCACGTCCATGGCGACCCCGAGCGCCCGGCCCGCGCCGTGCCGCTCCTCGAGCTCCCGGGCGACCTGCTCGGCCCCGGGGTGATCGAGGTCCGCCACGACCACGTGGGCCCCCTCCTGGGCGAGCCGCCGCGCCACCGCGCGGCCGATCCCGCTCGCCCCGCCCGTCACGAGGACGATCCGGCGCGCCAGCTCGCGCTCGGGCGGCGCCTTGGCAAGCTTGTAGAGCTCGAGCGGCCAGTACTCGACGTCGAACGCCTCCTTCGGGGTCAGGGAGGCGTAGGGCCCGAAGGCCGACGCCGCCCCGAGGACCCAGACGGTGCGGTGATAGATCTCCGCCGCGATCAGGGCGGCCCTCGCTTCCTTGCCGGTCGTGAACATCCCGAGGCCCGGGATCAGGATGACCCGCGGGTAAGGGTCGAGGAGGGTGGCGCCGGGGAAGCGGTGCGCCTCGAAGTACTCGGTGTAGCCCCTGGCGAACGCCTCCACCTGGCCCCGGACCGCCTCGCTCAGGGCGCCGAGGTCCGAGGGGTCCTCCACCTCGACGAAGAGCGGGACGCGCTTGGTGTGGATGGTGTGATCCGGGGTCGCCGGCCCGACCTGGCTGAGCCTTGCCGCCTCGGGCGAGCTGACGAACTCGAGGACCGGCTCCGAGTCGTCGTAGCGGAGGAGGACCCGCCGCTCGCGGCTCACCGCGCCCCGGAGGATCGGGGCCAGCGCGACCGCGAGGTCACGGCGGGCGGCGGCGTCGAGGACCCTCGGGCGCGCCGGCCCGGACGGCCGCCGGCCGCGCGCCGAGACCTTGATCGCCTCCATGGTCGCGCCGTAGGCCTCCTTGAGCGTGCCGCCCCAGGTGATCAGCCCGTGCTTCTCCAGGATCACCCCCCTGGCCCGGGGGTGGGCGCGGACCCCCTCGGCCACCTCCTTGGAGAGGAGGAAGCCGGGGCGCCGGTAGGGAATCAGGGCCACGTCCTTGCCGTAGACCTCCTGGACGGCCTCGCGCCCCCGCGCGTTGTTGGTCAGGGCGACGACGGCATCGGCGTGGGTGTGGATCACCGCCTCGGAGGGGAGGAAGCCGTGGAGCAGGGCCTCGATCGACGGGCGCGGCGAGTCGGGCTCCTGGAGGCAGCGGGCGAGGTAGGCGACCATCTCCTGGTCGTCCATGTCGGCCCGCTTCAGGAGGGCGAGAATAGGCTCGAGGAGTACCCCGGGGAAGTCGCGGGCGACGATCGACTTGAGGTCCGAGCCCGAGCCCTTGACCCGGAGGACCCGGATCGGCCGGCCCAGGAGGTCGGGCTCGGTGACCTTGAGCGAGGTGTTCCCGCCGCCCCAGACCACGAGCGAGGGCTCGGCCCCAACCAGCCGGGAGGCGTAGACCAGGAGATCAAGCCCCTCGAGCCCCTTCACCTCGTCGTCGGACCAGTGGCTCTTCATGCCCAATTTACCTTATCACCCGGGCCGACGGCGAGTAAAGGGGCGACCGTATTACTGGTTCGGTGCAGAGAGGACCTCCGCCGTCCACTGCTCCTCGGGCGGCCGGACGCCGCGGAACCACGCGAAGATCGCCAGGTCGTAGACGATCTTGAGGCCGCCCGCCACCAGGAACGGCAGGCCGAGCGCCGGCGCGGCGAGCGTGGCCCCGGCGAAGACCGGGGCGATGGCCGCGGCCGTGTTCCGGGCCACGGCGGTCACCCCCGCGACGGCGGACCGCTCCTCGGGGGCAACCACGGCCATGGTGTACGACTGGCGCGTCGGGACGTCGAGCTGGGAGAGGAGGTTCCGGGCGAGCAGCACGGCCACGGCGAGGGGGAGGCCCGGCATGAGCGGCACGAGGATGAGCAGGACGTTCGAGGGCAGGTGCGTGAAGACCATCGTGTTGAGCAGGCCGAACCGCCTGGCGAGCGGCCCGGCGGCGAGGAAGGAGAGGGCCGCCAGGAGGTTGGTCCCGAAGAAGATCGCCGCCAGCCCGGCGGTCTCGACCCCGTACCGGAGATGGAACCAGTACGCCACCATCCCCTGCACGACGAACCCGCCGGCGAAGGCGTCCAGCGCGAAGAGGGCCGCCAGCCTCGCCAGGAGGCCGCGGGAGCGGGTGACGCCGAGCCACCGGGGGCGCTGCCCGGCCGGGAGGCCGCCGGTCTCGACCCCAGAGGTGAGGCCGCCGTAGAGGGCTGCCAGGATCAGCGCCGCGGCCACGTACCCCCAGATCAGGGCCTGGAAGCCCTGCCGCCCCGGGAGCCCGACGGCGCCGGGGAGCCCCACGGCCAGGGCCCCGAAGGCCCCGGTCAGCGACCCCACGAGGTTGTAGACGGCGAACGCGCTCGTCCGCCGCGCGGCCGCGGTGGTCTCGGGAAGGATGGCCTGCTCCACCGGCAGAAAGGGCCCCACCTCCTTGCCTGAGGGGCTGATGGTGCCGATGAACGCCGCGACGGCGAGCCAGATCAGGCGGTCGGTGAGGGCGAAGGCCGCCCCCGCGAGCGCCATCAAGAGCGCGCCCGCCATCAGGACCCGCCGCCGGCCCACCCGGTCCGCCACGGTCGTCAGCGCGATGGTCATCAGGGCGCCGCCGCCCAGCGCGGCGGTGAAGACGGCGCCGACCTGGACGGGGGAGAGCCCCTTCAGGGCGAGGTAAGGCCCGAGGATGACCGACAGGAAGCCGTAGGCGAAGGTGCGGACGCCGTGCGCGGCGAGGACCACACGGCCGTCCCGTGAGAGGAACCTGCCCCGGCCCGCGCGCCTTTCGTCCGCCATGCCTCTCCCGACCTTATCACCCGGGCCGGCGGCGAGTAAAGGACGCGCCGTTGACAGGCCCCTGGCGACCCACTAGAGTGGGTGGGACAGACTGCAGGTGGGCAGCAAGGAGGAACGCACATGGCCGCTCCAGAGAAGACCTTGGAACACCAGGGGCCCGAGTTCGTCCACACCGACGAGCGTGACTGGGAGACGCTCCGCTGGCCCGGACAACGGAGCAAAATGCTGTTCCATCCTCGCCCGGAGCGACCCACGGAGCCCAACGCAGGGCTCGTCCGCTACGAGCCCGGGGCCTACCATCCGCTCCACCAGCACGACTTCGCCCAGGTGTGGTACATCCTCGAAGGGGAGTTTCAGATCGGCGACAAGGCCTATGGCCCGGGGACGATGCTGTTCTATCCGGACCCCCACTTCGAGCCGCCGCTATCGACCAGGACCGGCGGGTTGATGCTGTTCGTCCAGTATCCGGGACCCACCACGGGCGGTCAGCCGATCTACGACGGCCGGTTCAA
>JACPHL010000304.1 GCA_016188625.1 Candidatus Rokuibacteriota bacterium
ACGGCTTGGTCACGTAGTCGTCGGCGCCGAGCTCGAGCCCCAGCACCCGGTCCACCTCCTCCCCGCGGGCGGTCAGCATGATGATGGGGACGTCCACCCCCTTCTGGCGGAGGGCGCGGAGGAGATCCCAGCCGCTCATCCCGGGCATCATGACGTCGAGAAGGACCAGGTCCGGGCCCTCCCGAAGCGCCAGGGCGAGCCCGTCCCGACCGTTCGCGGCCGAGAGCGTCTGGTACCCCTCGAAACGGAGGTTGTCCTCGAGGCCCCGCACCATCTCGGGCTCGTCGTCCACGATCAGGATCCGGGGCATGGGACTCAGCCGGCCGACCGGCGAAGGGGGAACCAGAGGGTGAAGCGGCTCCCCGCCCCCGGCCGGCTCTCCACCGTGACCCGCCCGCCGTGGGCGAGGGCGACGTGGCGCACGAGGGCCAGCCCCACCCCGCTGCCGCGCCGCCCCTGGGTCTCGCTCCGCCCCACCCGGTAGAACTTCTCGAAGATCCGCCCCTGCTCCTCGGGCGGGATGCCGATCCCCTCGTCGGCCACCGAGAGGGCGAGCTGGCCGTCCCGGACGGCCGCCTCCACCCTGAGCGCCTTCCGCTCCCCGGAGTACTTGACCGCGTTGTCCACCAGGTTGGCCAGGGCCTGGCCCACCGCGTCGGCGTCCAGGGACACCTCGGGGAGGTCCTGGGCCACGGCCACCTCCACCACGAAGCCCTCCTGGGTCAGGGGGTAGCCGAACGCCTCGAGGGCCTCGCGGACGAGCGGCTCGACGGCCGTAGGGGCCATCGCGTACGTCCGGCGCCCCCCGTCGATCCGGGAGAAGTCGAGCACGTTGTCGATGAGCCGGGAGAGGCGCTCGCTCTCCCGGGTGATGACGCGATAGTACTCCCGTCGCCTGGCCTCGTCGGTCACGCGGCCCATCTCGAGGGTCTCGCCGAACATGCGGATGAGCGAGAGGGGGGTCTTGAGGTCATGGGAGACGTTGGCGACGAAATCGGACTTGAGCCGGGCCATCTCGGTCTCCCGCCGCACCAACCGGTAGGTCGCCACGAGCCCGACCACGATCACCACCAGGAGGAGGCCGAAGGCGACCGTGAAGATCGTGATCTGCCGGCGGACCGCCTCCCGCGGGGATGCCCCCTGAGGCTGGTAGAGGACGAGCTGCCAGGAGGGGAACGCCTCCCCGAAGGGGGCGGTGACCACCGGGTCGGCCCGCTCCAGCGGCGCCCGGCTCCAGACGGGCCGGTCCCGGTGGTCGAGGACGGCGAGGATCGTCGAGCCCTCGGCCCCGCCCGGCGCCTGCTCCAGGATCTCCCGGCGCAACGCCTCGAGGTCGCGCGAGAACGCCGCGAGCACCGGCTCCCCCCGGGCGGTCTTCAGGACCGCGGCGAGGATGACCTCGTCTCCGACCAGGAGGTGACGCCGGCCGCCCCGCTCCCAGAAGCCCGGGGAGAGCTCGGCCAGGAGCCCCGCCACGACGCCCGCCTCCTCCTCTCCCAACGCGGCGGGGAAGAGGCGCCGCCCTTGGCGGTCGAAGAGGTAGAGGCGCCGGACCAGCGGGGCTCCGGCCAGGACCGCCTGCACGGCGTCGGGGGTGAGGCCGGGGCCGCCGACGACCGGCTGGATGCGGCGCACGATCTCGTCCTCGGCGCGGAGCAGGACCATCTCGATCTTCTCGGCCGCCATGACGGCCATGTCGCGCGCCTGCTCCCTGAAGAGCAGCTCGGACGAGGCCTCCCACTGGCGCAGCGAGAGGTAGCCGAAGACCGCCAGGATGGCGGCCGGGAGCGCGATCGCCCCGAGGGCGAAAGCGGAGAACCGGGCCATGGGCGAGCCCAGGGGGATGTCGAACCCCTTCAGCCCGAGGACGCCGGGCCGCGGTCCGGGCCCCTGCCCGACGCTCTCGCCGGGGCGAGCGCCATCGCCGGGGAGAGCCCGGGTATCCGTCGCCCCCTGGCCAGGCGCCGCGCCCAGGCCCAGAGCCGGATGCCCAGGAGGAGGCCCAGGGCCCCGGCATACCAGTAGGGGTCGTTCACCCCCTTCTTGGCGAGCCACAGGTAGTGCAGGACCCCCAGCACCGCGACGGCGTAGACCAGCCGGTGCAGGCGTCGCCAGGTGGTCGCGCCGAGGCGCTTGACCATGCGGGCCGTGGAGGTCGCCGCGAGGGGGACGAGGAGCGCGACCGCCAGCACGCCGACCGTGATGTAGGGGCGCTTGAGGACATCGGCGATCATCTGGGGCCAGTCGAAGAAGTGATCCAGCACGACCCACACCGCCAGGTGCAGGCACACATAAAAGAAGGCGAACAGCCCGAGCAGGCGTCGGAGCGTCACCGGCCAGGAGAGGCCGAACAGGAGCCGCAGGGGGGTCATGGCCAGGCTCGCCAGCAGGATCCGGAGCGTCCAGTCCCCGAGCGTGCGGGTGACGTAGTCGATCGGATTGGCGCCGAGACCGCCGGCCCAGGCGCGGTAGAGGAGCAGGGCGAGGGGGGCGAGGCAGGCCACCCACACCGCGGCCTTCAGGGCGATCCGGGTGCGCCTGGACACGGCCTCAGAAGTGCTTCCGCAGGTCCATGCCCGCGTAGAGCGGGGCGACCTGGTCCGCGTAGCCGTTGAACATCAGGGTCTTGCGCCGACGGAACTCGCCGATCCGGCGCTCGGTCGCCTGGCTCCAGCGCGGATGATCGACGGCGGGGTTGACGTTGGAGTAGAAGCCGTACTCGTTCGGGGCCGCCTTCACCCACGCGGTCCTGGGCTCCTCGCTCACGAGCCGGATCCGGACGATGGACTTCGGGCTCTTGAACCCGTACTTCCACGGCACCACGACCCGTACCGGGGCGCCGTTCTGGTTCGGGAGCACCTGCCCGTACAGCCCGAAGGTCAGCAGCGTCAGCGGATGAAGCGCCTCGTCGAGCCGCAGCCCCTCCGCGTACGGCCACTCGAGGGAGGAGAACCCGAAGAAGCTCGGCCGCTGCGCGGGGAACTGCTCGGGGTCGAGGAGGGTCGTGAACTCGACGAACCGGGCCTGGCCGGTCGGCTGGACCCGCTTGAGCAGCTCGGCCAGGGGGTAGCCGATCCACGGGATCACCATCGACCACCCCTCGACGCAGCGCAGGCGGTAGACCCGTTCCTCGAGGGGGGCCAGGCGCATCAGCTCGTCCACGTCGTACCGCCGGGGGCGCGCCACGTGCCCGTCCACCTCCACGGTCCACGGGCGGGGCCGGAGCGTGTGCGCCAGGCGGGCCGGGTCGCCCTTGTTCACGCCGAACTCGTAGAAGTTGTTGTAGGTGGTGACGCTCTCGAGGGCGGTCGGCGGGTCCTCCACGGCGAACGCCTCGTTGCGCGTCGCCTTGAGGGGCTGGCCGGCCGGCACCTGGCTGGCCGGAGCGGCCACCGCCCGCCGAACGGGGGCCAGCGCGAGGGCCGCCGCCCCGGCCATGAACGCCCGCCGGCTCAGGTAGACCCGATGATCGGTGATCCCCGACGACTTGATCTCCGGGGCACGCCGGATCAACATGCACGCCTCCTTGGCCCCCTCGGGCCCCCACCCCCGGCGCCACCCGGCCGGCCGCGCCCGCCCTGAAAGCGGTCTCGGGGCGACAGGTCGGCGGCGCCGCGCCTCATCATAGTCTTGGCGCCCCCCGCGAGCAAGCGCCTCCCCGGCCCCCGCCGGGGAGGGAGAGGCGCGAGGCCTCCCCCGCCGGGAAGATACCCGCGGAGGCCCGGGGGATTGTCAGAGGGATGTCAAATCTTTTTCTCCCCCTGAAGACATCTTTTTGACAGGCCGAACCGGCCGGGAGATTCGGCCTGGCCCGGGGGAGGAGGCCGTGGAGGGTTAGGAGAGCGGCTCCGACCCGAAGGGCGCCTCGCGGTCGAGGCGTTCGAGCAGGG
>JACPHL010000305.1 GCA_016188625.1 Candidatus Rokuibacteriota bacterium
CGCTCGAGCGGGAGCTCCGGGTCCTCGAGGCGACCTGGCGGCGCCACGCCCGCGCCCATCGGGCCACGGTCAAGCCGGGGCGGACCCACCTCCAGGACGCCGTCCCCATCACCTACGGCCAGGTCTTCCGGGGCTACGCCAGCGCACTTGCGCGCGCCCGCCGGCGCCTCGACCGCTGCCGCCGGGACCTCCGGGAGCTGGGGCTCGGGGGGACCGCGGTCGGGACCGGGATCACCGCGCACCCCCGCTTCGGCCGCCTCGCCGTCCGCGCCCTGGCGCGCCTGACGGGCGAGCCGCTGCGCCTCGCCCCGGACCGGGTGGAGACGAGCTGGAGCCTGGCGCCGCTCGTCGAGTGCTCGGGGGCCCTCCACACCCTCGCCCTGGACCTCGCCAAGTGCTGCCGCGACCTCCGGCTGCTCGCCTCGGGCCCCCAGACCGGGCTCGGAGAGATCGTCCTCCCCGCCGTCGAGCCCGGGAGCTCCGTCATGCCCGGCAAGGTGAACCCCTCGGTCCCCGAGTGCGTCGAGATGATCGCCTACCAGGTGGTGGGGAACGATGCCGCGGTGAGCCGGGCCGCCGCCGCGGGCGAGCTCGAGCTGAATGTCATGACCCCGCTGGTCGCCTTCGACCTCGCGTGGAGCCTCGACCTCCTGACCGCCGGGCTCCGGCTCCTGCGGGTCAGGTGCATCGCCGGGCTCCGCGTGGACCGGGAGCGCTGCCGGGCGCTGGTGGAGGGGAGCCTCCTCCCCGCCACGGCCCTGGCCCCCTACCTCGGCTACGAGGTCGTGGCGGAGGTGGTCAAGGAGGCCCTCCGGAGCGGCCGCTCCCTCCGCGAGGTCGTCCTCGGCCACCGGCTCCTCTCCCCGGAAGCCCTGGACCGCCTCCTCGACCCCCTGGCCCTCACCCGCCCCCGCGCCGCCGACCCCGGCCTGGCGCGGGCCGTCCGGGCCAGCCCGGCCTACCGCGCCTACCGGGCGCGCCTCAGCGGGGGGCGGGCCGGATAGCGGGCGCGGGGCCGTCCCGGCGGGGCAGGCCGAATCGGCTTGCCGGCGGGGGTGAACCTTGGTATTAATAGCGTAATCGGCGGCTGAACCGGTGCCGAACGGTTCGCGATGCGCTACGTGGCCGTCTGTCAGAACGACTTCCTTTTCCAGCTCTTCCAGGGTAGTCCCACCCCTGCCACGCCACCTCTCTTCCTGGTCGGCGACGCCAGGGTCCGGGGTCAGCTCTCCCGGCGCGGCGCCCAGGCCCTGTCCGGCCATCTCGACGCCCCCGCCCTCTACCAGCGGGCCCGCCTGTCGCCGGGCGACCTCGTCCTCCTCATGCCCGGCCGCCGCCCGCCGGAGAAGATCCTGGAGGCGATCTTCCGCGTCGCGCCGGGCGTCCCGGTCCTCCTGATCCACGAGGCGGGGGATCCGCCGGTGTGGAACGGCCGCTTCGACACGGTCACGACCCTGACCATGCCGCAGCTCTTCCGGGAGGTCCTCCAGCCCGAGATCCACCGGGCCGCCCTCCGGATCAAGGTCGAGCGGGTCCGGACCCTCCTGGAGGCCCCCGAGCGGGTCCTGATCATGATGCAGGACGACCCCGACCCGGACGCGATCGCCAGCGCCCTGGCCCTCCGCACCCTGATCGGCCGGAACAAGGCCACCGCCCCCATCGGCACCTTCGGCGCCATCACGCGCCCCGAGAACGTGGCCATGCTCAAGGCCCTGGAGATCGAGGTGGAGCGCATCCTCCCCGCCGCGGTCCGGGAGTTCGATGCCCTGGCGATGGTGGACGCCCAGCCCCCTTTCTTCGAGGAGCCGCTCCACGACGTGGCGGTGGTCATCGACCACCACCCGGAGGCCAAGGGGTTCAAGGCAGCCTTCCGGGACATCCGGCCCGGCTACGGCGCCACCTCCACCATCCTCACCGAGTACCTCCGGGCGGCCGAGATCAAGATCTCCCAGAAGCTCGCGACCGCCCTCTTCTACGGGATCAAGTCCGACACCCTGCACCTCGAGCGCGGCGGGGGGCGGGCCGACATGGAGGCCTTCGCCTTCCTGTTCGAGCTGGCCAACCACAACGTCCTCCGGCGCATCGAGCGGCCGGAGCTCCCCCTCGAGGCCCTGGACTCGCTGGTCCAGGGGCTCTCCCAGCGGGAGATCACCCGCGGCGTCCTCTTCACCCACCTGGGGAGCGTCGCCCGGCCCGATCTCATCCCGCAGTTCGCCGACCTCTGCCTGCAGGTGGAGGGGATCGAGTGGTCGGTCGTCTCCGGGGTGGTCGGGGTAGATCTCCACATCTCGGTCCGCAACGTGGGCTACGTCAAGTCGGCGGGAGAGGTCGTGAAGGCGGCCTTCGGCGATCTCGGCTCCGCGGGGGGCCACCGCTCCATGGCCAAGGCCGTGATCCCGCTCCGCGACTGGAAGGCCCGCGCGGGCGAGACCGACCCCGTCGCGATCCGCCGGGAGATCGTCACCCGCGTCCTGAGGGGCTTGGAGGTCTGAGGCCGTCACGGTGGCGGCCCGCGCGCAGAGGCTCAACACCCGGGGCATCCCTCGTCGAGGTGGAGAGAGGCCGATGACACGCTGGAAGCAGCTCGTCGCGGTAGTCGCAGGGGCGGGGCTGGTCGCGGGCCCCTGGATCGTGGCCCCCACGCCCGCCTGGGCCGAGTGCCGGATCGCCCAGGCCCAGGCCCGTCCGCATCAGCCGGTCCACGGGACCGGGGGCTTCTCGGTCTTCGGGGCCAGGACCCTCCAGAAGGGGCAGTCCTCCGTCGGGGTCGGCTATCTCGGCGAGGAGGCGGTCTGCGAGCAACGCTCGGGGATCTTCGACCTCAACACCTTCTGGGCCCCTCTGGCCTACGGCGTCACCGACCGGCTCCAGGTCGGCGTGGACGTCCCGTTCAGCGCGTTCCAGTCCGACCGGCAGGGCTTCGACGGCCGAGGCCTCGACGACATCTCGGCGGGGGCGGTCTACCGCCTGCTGGACGAGGAGGGGGCCCTCCCCGCCCTCGCCCTGGCCGGCTCCGTCACCTTCCCCACCGCCGACAAGGACAAGGGGCTCGGGACCGAGAAGGCGGAGGCCGGCGTGAAGGCCGTCCTCTCCAAGACCCTCCCCGCCGGGATGCTCGGCCACCTCAACGTCGGCTACAACTTCGTGGACAAGGACGCGGAGTTCCCCCGCCGCGACGAGGTGACCGCCGGGGCGGCCCTGGAGTACCCCGTCACGGCCCAGCTCTCGATGATCGGCGAGGTCCTGGCCAACACCAACCGCCGGAAGGGCGAGGAGAAGCACTCCGACTTTCAGAGCGAGGGGCGGGCCGGCTTCCGCTTCCGATTCAGCGATTGGGCGCTGTTCTCCCTCGCGGGCCGGAAGGGGTTCACGAACGACAGCCCGGACTGGGGGGCCTTTGCCCTCCTGACGTTCGAGTGGCCACCCCGGAAGCCAGAGGTCGCGCCGGTCGCCGCCCCGCCGGTCGCCGTGGCGCCGCCGGCCCCGCCGCCCGAGGTCGCGCCTGCGCCGGTCCCG
>JACPHL010000306.1 GCA_016188625.1 Candidatus Rokuibacteriota bacterium
ACGGTCCGACCCCAGCGGAACACCCCGGACGGACCGAAGGCTGATCCAGCGCACCTGTGCCATAATGGGGCCGCCGAGAGGGCAGCACGATGCGCTTTCTGGTCTTTCAGCACATCGCCTGTGAGCACCCGGGACTCCTGCGGGGGCTGATGAGGGCCCAGGGGATCGCCTGGGACGCCGTGGAGCTCGATGAGGGGACCGCCATCCCTCCCCTCGAGGGGTACGACGCCCTGCTGGTCTTCGGCGGTCCGATGAACGTGGACGAGACCAGGCGGTTCCCGTGGCTCAGCGGGGAAGTCCAGGCGATCCAGGACGCCGTCCAGCGCGACATGCCGTACCTGGGCTTCTGCCTGGGGGCCCAGCTGCTCGCCAGGGCCCTCGGGGCTGCCGTGACCAAGGCGCCCAGCCCCGAGGTCGGCGTCATGCCGGTCACGCTGACCCCTGCCGGGCGGGCGGATCGGCTGTTCACCGGGCTCCCTTCGGAACTCCCCGTGTTCCAGTGGCACGGCGATACCTTCGACCTGCCGCCGGGAGCCGTGCACCTGGCCGCGTCCCCGCTCTGCCCCCACCAGGCGTTCCGATACGGTCGCGCGTACGGGCTCCAGTTCCACGTCGAGGTGGTTCCCGAGATGGTCCAGGAGTGGGGCGAGGTCCCGGAGTACTGCGCCTCCCTCGAGGCCGTCCGCGGGCCGGGCGCGTTCGCGGCGCTCAGAGACGAGACGACGGCGTCTTTGAAGACGTTCGAGACGTCCTGTCAGACGATCTTCGGCAACTTCGTCCGTCTGGTCGGCGAGTCCCTCCGTTGAGATCGGCTGTCCTCTGATGGGGAGGCGGAGGCGCCTGTGATCGCGGGCGCCGTCGGTCGCGGGGGGCACGGGCCCTTGGAGGGGAAGGTCGGCGATGGCTGACCGGGTCATCCCGAGCACCTGTTGGGAGTGTTCGGTCAAGTGCGGCTCGCTGGTGCACGTCCGGGACGGCCGGGTCGCGAAGATCACCGGCAACCCCGACCACCCCCACTCCGAAGGGGCGTTCTGCGTGAAGGGGATAAACGCCCCGCTGGCCGCGCTCGAGCACCCTGACCGGCCCCTGTTCCCCCTCCGCCGGGCGGGCGAGCGGGGTGCGGGGCGGTGGGGCCGGGTCTCCTGGGACGAAGCCCTCGAGGAGATCGCCGAGCGGCTGGGGGCGGTGAAGCGACGTTACGGCCCCCTGGCCATCTGCGGCGCCGTCTCGAGCGCCTACTTCAGCCGCGGGGTCGCCATGGCCCTGCTCCTCCGCTCCCTCGGCACGCCCAACCACATGATCAATCAGGACCTCTGCCAGGGGTGCCGGAACACCGGGGCGCTGCTGACGGGGCTCGGGGCGGCGGCGGGGAACGAGCTCAAGCGGACGCGCTGCGTGCTCGTCGTCGGGAAGAGCCCCTCGGAGTCGGACGTGGTGCAGTGGATGCACCTCAAGGCGGCGAAGCGGCGCGGGGCGACCCTCATTGCGGTCGATCCCCGCCGGACCCAGGTCGCCCGGCTGGCCGACCTCTGGCTCCGGGTGCGCCCCGGCACCGACGCCGCCCTGGCGCTCTCGATGATCCATGTCCTCTTCGAGGAGGGGCTCTGGGATCGCGCCTTCGTGGACGAGTGGTGCGTGGGGACGGAGCGGCTTCGGGAGCGCGCCCGGCGGTACCTCCCCGGCGTGGCGGCGGAGATCACCGGCCTGGGGGCGGGAGAGATCGTCGAGGCCGCCCGGCGGTTCGCGACGGAGCGGCCCGGCTGCCTCATCCTCGGCCACGGGATCGACGCCCAGGCCAACGGGGTCCAGACCGCGCGCGCCTTCCAGTGCCTCCTGGCGCTGACCGGCAATGTCGATGTCCCGGGGGCCAACCGCATGGCCCAGCGGCTGGCGGGGTTCCGCGACTACTGGAGCTTCATCCACGCCCCGGAGTTCCGCCTCCCCCGCGAGATCGAGGAGGAGATCGTCGGCGGCCGCCGGTACCCGTTCTGGGCCGGGCCGTCGGGATGGGCGAAGGCCTGCCACAACCCCTCGGTGATCCGGGCGATCCTCACCGGGGACCCGTACCCGGTCCGCGCCCTGTACGTGAGCGGGGTCAACATCGTCTGCACCTACCCGGGGATCCAGGACACGATCGCCGCGCTCCGGGACCTGGACCTCCTGGTGGTGGCCACCGACCACATGACCCCGACGGCCGAGCTGGCCGACTTCGTCCTTCCGAAGACGACGCTCCTCGAGGAAGAGGAGGTCTCCTGGGAGCCCGGCGGGCCGTGCCTCTCCCTGACCCAGCGGGTGGTCCCGCCGCGGGGCGAGGCGCGCACCGACTTCGAGATCGCCATCGCGCTCCGGGACCGGCTCCGGGCGCGCGGGCTCATCGACCACGAGCTGCTGCCGTGGAACAGTCATCGGGAGTTCCTCGAGTTCCAGCTCAGGGACACGGGGATCCGGCTGGAGGAGCTGCGCGAGAGGGGCTTCTACGAGATCCCGCTCAACTACGGGAGCTACCGGGCCAAGGGCTTTCCCACGCCCAGCAAGAAGATCGAGCTGGCCTCGAGCCTCCTGGAGGAGGCGGGGTACGACCCCCTCCCCGACTACGTCCCCCCCGGTTACATCCGGCCCGGTCCGGACTACCCGCTGACGCTCCTCACCGGGATCCGCACCATGGCCTACCACCACTCCCGCTTCCGGAACCATGCCTGGGCGCGACAGATCCTGGCCGACCCCGAGCTGCGGGTCCACCCCGAGACGGCGAGGGGCCACGGGATCGGGGAAGGGGACTGGGTCTGGATCGAGACGCCGGGAGGGAAGGGGCGCGTCCGCCTCCGGGCCCGGCTGACGGACGAGGTGCCGTCCGACGTGGTGGCTACAGGCATGGGGTGGTGGTACCCGGAGCGCCCCGGCTTCGATCACGGGGCCCTCGCCGTGAACGTCGATGCCGCGATCCGTTACGGCCCCCCCTGGGACCCCATCAGCGGCTCCGCCGAGGCCCGCAACATCGCCTGCCGGATCCGGCGGGCGGAGGCCGAGGAGCGTCTCGAGACGGCCGAGACCGTTTCCGGGCTGGGAGAGCCCTCGTGGCCCGCGCCCTCCGAGCCCCGCGCGCCCAGGCGGGCCGAGGTGCCCGCGGCCGAGGCGATCGAGGCCCTGCCGCAGGATGGGTGAGACGTCGTTACGGGAGATCGGGGTCGGCCGATCTCCCGCCCCGCCTGAGCGCGTCCCTTAGGCGGAGATCTGCCCTGCGAGGACCCCGTGGGCCACGCACGCCCGTCCGCATCCACCTTGTGCCGGCCAGAACGAGCAGTCCTTGACCTCCAGCTGCGATCGGCTCACGACGGACGTCCAGGCCGCCCGCACCGCATCCACCCGGACCTCCGCGTCGCGGCCTGTTTCGGGGCACCGGAGGAGTCGGGCCGCACGGTAGGTGGCCAGGGTCCCGAGTACGGTCGGGAGCAGGACGTAAAACACCCCGAGGAGGATCATCGCGAGCAGCACGATCCAGGGGTGGGTCATCGCATCCTCCTTTCCTCCGCGCCGCCGGCGCGACCGAACGCTCGTCCGTCTGAGACCAGCATGGGCGAGACGCTCCGGAAAAGTAAATAGGGCGCCCGCCTCATTTTCGTAGGGCGAGGGCCGCGGCCCCCGCCCGATCTAGCCCGCCCGCCCCATAAAAATGAGGCGATCGCTCTATTTACTCGGCGCCGGCCCGGGCCTAGGCTGTGATCAAACGTTCGACCGGACCGCCCATGAGAGCCCAGACGCGCGCCGACGAGATCCTGAGGGCCGCCACCGCGGTCTTCGCCCGACGCGGCTTCCACCGGGCCTCCATCCGGGACGTCGCCGCGGAGGCTGAGGTCAGCCTGGCCGGGCTCTACTACTACTTCCGCTCCAAGGACGAGCTGCTCTACCGGATCCTGGACCGGACCTTCGACGCGCTCCTGGACCGCCTCGCCCAGGTGATCCGCGACGGGTCCGGTCCGGAGGAGCGCGCGCGGGGGCTCGTCCACGGCCACCTCGGTTATTTCGCGGCCCACATGGACGCCATGAAGGTCGTCTCCCACGAGACCGACTCCCTGGGCGGGGGTTTCCGGCGACAGGTCGCCGAGAAGCGGCGCCGCTACTTCCTGGAGTGCCAGGCGCTCCTCCGCGAGCTGGACGCCGGGCGCCGCCCCCCAGAGGACCTGCGCACGGCCACCCTCGCCCTCTTCGGGATGATGAACTGGATCTACACCTGGTACCGCCCCGAGCGGGACGGCGACGCCGGGGCCATCGCCAAGCGGATGATGGATCTCTTCCTCTACGGCTTCAGCGGCGATTCGAAGAGGGCAGGGCCATGACCTTCGAGGCGATCGTCGAGGAGTGCCGGGCCCGGCTGGCCCGGCCGCCGGGCGAGGTGGCCGCGACCTGGAAGGCCGAGCACCCGGGGGGGAGGGCGATCGGCTGCTTCCCCGTCTACACCCCGCTCGAGCTGATCCACGCCGCCGGCGCACTCCCCCTGGCCGTCGCGGGCGGCGGGACCACGGTCGAGCTGACCCACGCCGACTCGCGCTTCCAGTCCTTCGTCTGCTCCATCGCCAAGACGACCCTCGAGCTGGGCTTCCAGGGGCGCCTGGCGGGCCTGGACGGGGTCCTGTTCCACTCCATCTGCGACGTGGCGCGCAACCTGTCGAGCGTCATGCGCCGGAACTTTCCGGACCTCTTCGTGGAGTATCTCCACCTCCCCCAGAACACGGCGAGCGAAGCCGCCGTGGACTACCTGGAGGCCGAGTACCGGCGCCTCCTCGCGCGCCTCGAGGGGCTGGTCGGCCACCCCGTGACGGACGACGACCTCGCCCGGAGCATCCTGGCCCACAACTGGCGCCGCGGCCTGCTCCGGCGGCTTTACGCCTTCCGGGCCCAGGCTCCCCACCTCCTCTCCCTGGCCGAGTGCGCCCTCCTGACCCGCGCGGCCGGGGCGATGCCGGTCGAGAGCTACGGCCCGCTCCTCGAGGCCGCCCTGGTCGCCCTGGGGGCCCGGGAGGGGCGGCTCAAGGACCGGGTCCGGGTCGTCGTCGAGGGGGCCTTCTGCGAGCAGCCCCCCCTCGGGCTCCTGGAGGTGATCGAGGAGGCGGGGTGCTACGTGCTGGACGACGACCTCATGACCGGCTGGCGGTGGTTCACGGAGGACGTCCCCGTGGACGGCGCGCCGCTCCGTGCCCTGGCCGAGGCCTATCGGGACCGCTCCGAGTACTCCTCGATCCGCCACGACTGGCGCAAGCCCAAGGCCCAGGGGCTCCTGGAGAAGGTGCGCCGGGCCGGGGCCGACGCCGTCCTCTTCCTCCCCGCCAAGTTCTGCGAGCCGGCCCTGTTCGACTACGTCCTCTACCGGGAGGCCTTGGAGCGGGAGGGGATCCCGCACCTGGTCGTCGAGTTCGAGGAGAAGCAGTGGACCTTCGAGCGGACCCGGAACGAGATCGAGACCTTCGTGGAGTCGTTGCTCTTCGACTGAGGGGGGAGAGGCGATGGCCGAGGCGGCAAAGGCGACCCAGGCGGTGAAGGGCGAGCACGGCTACCACGGGAACGTCCACGAGCGCTCGAAGGCGCTCATGGAGGCCTGGGCGGCGGAGAGCGCGCGGCGGGCCCGGACCGGGGAGCCGTCGGCGACCATCATGATCTCCGGCAACTGCGTGGAGATCCTCCGGGCCTTCGACATCCACCCCCTCTTCCCCGAGGTCTCGGCGCTCCAGATGGCGATCCGCAAGCAGTCGCTCCCTCTGATCCTGAAGGCGGAGCAAGTAGGCTACTCCTCGGACAACTGCGCCTACGTCAAGGCCGACATCGGCTACCTCCTCTCGGGCGGCTACGGCCCCGAGGGGACGCTGCCGCGCCCGGCGCTGGTCCTCTGCAACTACGTGGGGCGCAACGTCTACGTCAAGTGGTTCGAGCACCTGGCCGAGTTCACCAAGGCGCCGCTCTACGTGCTGGACATCCCCTTCCTCCGCGAGGCGCGCCCGAGCCCGGATGACGTGGCCTACGTGGTCCGCCAGCTCCGGGAGGTCATCGCCCTCTGCGAGGGGATCACCGGCAAGCGGTTCGACATCGACCGGCTCCGGGAGATCCTCGCCTACTCCGCGCGGGCCGAGGAGGGCTGGGTCCGGGCCAAGGAGCTCTGCAAGGCGCATCCCGCCCCCTTCGACGCCTACTTCGACTCGATCAACATGATGGGCCCCATCAACGTCCTCCGGGGGACGCGCGAGTGCGCCGAGTTCTTCGACGCCGCGGTTCCCGAGTACGAGGGGATGGTTGCCCGAGGGGAGGGGCCGCTCCCGGAGGAGCGCTTCCGGACCGTCGTGGAGGGACCGCCGCCCTACCCCTACTACCGGAGCTTCCGGAACCTGTTCGCCAAGTGGGGGGCCGTGGCTGTCCAGTCCACCTACTCCACCGTGGGCGGGATCTGGGAGTTCGGGTTCCGACACGACCCCGAGCGGCCGCTCGAGTCGATCGCCGAGCAGATGCTCGTCCAGAACCTCACCAACCGGAGCCTCCTGGACCGCTACGGGCAGATCCGCGCCTACGTCGAGGGGTGGCGGGCCGACGCCCTGGTCATCCACTCGATCAAATCCTGCCGGCTCTTCTCCGCGGGGCAGGGGGACATGCGGGAGTACTTCACCAAGGAGCTGGGGGTGCCGACGCTCCTGGTCGAGTCCGACCTGGAGGACCCCCGCTACTACGCCGAGGCCCAGATGCGGAACCGGATCGACGCCTTCTTCGAGGCCCTGGAGCACAAGAAGGTCATGGGGCGGTAGTGGCGACGCGCAAGGTCCCGGTCTACTGCTACCAGTGCGTGGCCGGTCCCGATCTCCTCAAGGTGGTCGTGGAGGACGGGGTCGCGGTCGGCGTGGAGCCCAACTGGGACGCCCGCGCCTGCCACCCCGCCGGGGGGCGGATCTGCGTGAAGGCCTACGGCCTCATCGAGAAGACCTACAACCCGCACCGGATCACGACCCCCATGCGCCGGACGAACCCGCGCAAGGGGCGGGGGGAGGACCCGGGCTGGGTCCCCATCGGCTGGGAGGAGGCCCTGGGGCTCCTGGCCGAGCGCCTCAACCGGATCCGGGCCCACGGCCCCGTGGACCTCCAGGGCTACCCGAAGCTCGCCGTCACCCTCGGCTCCGGCGGGATCGCCCCGGCGTACCTCGGGAGCTTCGCCGCCTTCCTGGCGGCCTGGGGGCCGGTGGACATGGGGCTCGGGTCGGGGCAGGGGGTCAAGTGCTACCACTCCGAGCACCTCTACGGGGAGTTCTGGCACCGGGCCTTCACGGCGGTCCCCGACACCCCCCGCTGCCGCTACATCCTCTCCTTCGGGAACAACAACGACGCCTCCGGCGGGGTCAGCGGGGTCTGGCGTCACGCCGAGGCGCGCGGCCGCGGGGTCCGCCGGGTCCAGTTCGAGCCCCACCTCTCGGTGACCGGGGCCGGCGCGGAGTGGATCCCGATCCGGCCGAAGACCGACGCCGCGGTCCTCCTGGCGATGCTCCAGGTGGCCCTCCACGAGGAGGAGTGGTGGGAGGTCGTGGACCTCCCCTTCCTCCGCCGCCGCACCAGCGCTCCCTACCTGGTGGGCCCGAACGGCTACTACCTCCGCGATCTCGCCAGCGGCAAGCCCCTGGTCTGGGACCTCGTCGCGGGCGCCCCGCGCCCCTTCGACGACCCTGCGGTGGAGGAGTACGCGATGGAGGGGGAGTACCGGGCGGGCGGGGTCGAGATCGGCCCGGACGGGCAGCGCTGGGAGCATGCGGCCGCGGCCGCCCGTCCCGCCTTCCAGCTCCTCCTCGACCACGTCCAGGGCTACACCCCCGAATGGGCCGAGGCGATCTCGGACGTCCCCGCCGCCGTCATCCGGCGGGTTACCCGCGAGTACCTCGCCCACGCCGGGGTGGGGGAGACCATCGAGATCGACGGCGAGGTCTTCCCGTACCGGCCGGTCGCCATCGTCCTCGGCAAGGGCGTGGCCAACGGCTGGGGCGGGTACGAGTGCTGCTGGGCCCGGACGGTCCTGGCCTGCCTTGTGGGGGCCCTGGAGGTCCCCGGCGGCCTGGTCGGGACCACGGTGCGGCTCAACCGCCCCGCCACCGACCGGTGGGCGAGCGTCCGGCCGGGCCCCGACGGCTTCATGGCCCAGCCGCTGAACCCGACCGACAAAACCTCCTGGCCGCGCCGCCCGGGCATCCGGAACGCCTACCGCACCCTGGTCCCCCTGGCCGCGGACTCCCCGTGGTCGGCGGCGCTCGGCCCCGGCCACCTCGCCTGGCTCTTCCAAAAGGCGCCGCCCGCGGGCTGGCCCCGCCCGACGCCCCCGGAGGTCTGGATCGTCTACCGGGCCAACCCCGTGATCTCCCACTGGGACCCGGCGACGGTGGAGGAGGTCCTCGCGGGCTTCCCGTTCACGGCGGCCTTCGCCTATACCCAGGACGAGACCAACTGGTACGCCGACCTCCTCCTCCCCGAGGCGACCGACCTCGAGAGCCTCCAGCTCTACCGGATCGGGGGGACCAAGTACATCGAGCAGTTCTGGGAGCACGCCGGCTTCGCCCTCCGCCAGCCCGCGGTGCTGCCGCGCGGCGAGGCCCGCGATCTCACCGACCTCGCCACCGAGCTGGCAGGCCGGACCGGCCTCCTCGAGGCGTACAACCGGGCCCTCAGCCGGGGGGCGGGGACCGGGGTCCCCCTCGCGGGGGAGGGGTTCGACTATGCCCTCGATCCCGGGACGGCATACCCGGCCGAGGCGATCTGGGATCGTGTCTGCCGGGCCGCCACCCGCGCCCTGACGGCGGGGAAGGAGGAGCGCGACCTGGCCTGGTTCCGGGAGCACGGCTTCTTCGTCGTCCCGTTCCCGGCCCGCTCCTGGTTCCTCCACCCGATCATGGTCGCCCAGGGCCTCCGCTATGAGCTCCCCTACCAGGAGCGCCTCCGGCGCCTCGGCGCGGAGCTGGCCGCGCGCCT
>JACPHL010000296.1 GCA_016188625.1 Candidatus Rokuibacteriota bacterium
AGATCGACTAGGATGAAGAGGGTTTTTTTGCCTCTCCCTCGAGCCAGGATGCCAGCGATCGCGAGCATGACCGGGTACGGTCGGGCGGAGGTGCGGGGGGAGAGGTTGGCCGTCACCGCCGAGGCCCGCTCCCTGAACCACCGCTACCTGGAAGTCTCGCTCCGGCTCCCGCGGACCCTCGCGGGCCAGGAGCCGGATCTCCGCCGCCTCGTCCAGGGGCGCTTCGCCCGCGGGCGTTTCGATCTCACGGTCGCCATCCGGCGGCTCACCGGCGGCTCCGGGTCGGTCCGGGTCGATCTCGCCCTCGCCCGGGAGTACCTGGCGCGGGCCCGCGAGCTGGCCCGGGCCTGCCAGCTCGACGGGGAGCTCTCCCTTGCCCATCTGCTCCAGTGCCCCGGGGTCCTGGTCGTCGAGGAGCCGGAGGAGGACGAGGGCGAAGGGGGGGCCCTCCTCAAGGAGGCCGTGGATCAGGCGCTGTCCGAGCTCGGCCGGATGCGGGAGGCGGAGGGCGCGGCCCTGGCGGCCGACCTGGAGACCCACCTGGGGGCGCTCGACAGCTGGATCGACGAGGTCGCGGCCCTCGCCCCGCAGGTCGCCGCCCGCCAGCGCGAGCGTCTCCTGGGGCGCGTCCGCGACCTCCTGGGGGCGGTCCCGGTGGACGAGACGAGGGTGGCCCAGGAGGCGGCGCTCTGGGCCGCCAGGGCGGACGTGGCCGAGGAGCTGGCCCGCCTCCGCTCGCACCTCGCGCAGGCCCGCACCCTCCTGGCCCGAGGGGGTCCGGTGGGGCGGCCGCTCGACTTCCTGGTCCAGGAGATGCAGCGGGAGGTCACGACCCTCGCGGCCAAGGCCGACGACGGCGAGATCGTCCGCCGCTGCCTTCCGGCCCGCGCGGCGCTGGAGCGGCTCCGGGAACAGATCCAGAACCTGGAGTGACGACGGAGAGGGGAGACGGGGCGTGGCGTCGCGACTGATCAACGTGGGGCACGGCAACGTCGTGGTGGCCGACCGGGTCATCGCCATCGTGGCCCAGGACTCCCTGCCGATCAAGCGGCTGGCGGAGGGGGCCAAGAACACGCTGAAGCTGGTGGACGCCACCAGCGGACGCCGCACGCGGGCGGTGATCATCACGGACTCGGACCACCTCATCCTCTCCTCGCTGGAGCCCTCGACCCTGGCCCAGCGGCTGGCCGCCACCTCCTCCTGAGGGCGGGGTGACGCGGCGGCGGGGGATGCTGGTGGTAGTCTCGGCGCCCTCCGGGGCGGGCAAGACCACCCTCTGCCGGGAGGTCCGCAAGGTCGCGAAGGGGCTGGCCTACTCCATCTCCTACACGACCCGGCCGCCCCGACCGGGCGAGGTGGATGGCGTGGACTTCCACTTCGTCGGCGAGACGGTCTTCCGGGCGATGGTGGAGGGCGGGGAGTTCGCCGAGTGGGCGGTGGTCCACGGGAACCTCTACGGCACCTCCGCCCGGACCCTGGAGGGGACCCAGGAGCGGGGCGAGGACCTCCTCCTCGACATCGACACCCAGGGCGCCCGCCAGCTCCGCAAGCGTCACCCGGAGGGATGCTACGTCTTCGTGGTCGCGCCCTCCATGGAGGAGCTGGAGGCGAGGCTCCGGGAGCGGAGGTCCGACGCCCCGGAGGAGATCGCCCGGCGGATGGCGCGGGCCCGGGAGGAGATCGCCAGCTGGCGCGAGTACGACTACCTGATCGTGAACCGGCGCCTGGACGAGGCGGTCCGTCAGCTCGGCTGCATCATCGAGGCCGAGCGCGGGCGGACCTCCCGCTTGAGCCTCGAGCTGCCGGATCTCGATCTGCCCGGAGAAGGGAGGAGGAGCTAGGATGCCATTCCACAAGCTGGAGGCCTCGCTCGAGAAGATCCCCAACCGCTACCTCCTGGTGTCGCTGGCGGCGAAGCGGAGCCGGCAGCTCAACCGGGGGGCCCCGATGCTCGTGGAGAGCAAGCGGAAGAAGTGGACCGGCGCGGCCCTCGAGGAGGTCGCCGAGGGCAAGGTGACCTACCGGCTCAGCGAGGCGGACGCCCCCAAGGTCCTGCCGCCCGCGGTCGCTGGCCAGGGGCGGGAGGGGTGAGGTGGTGACGCTCCGGGGCCGCGAGATCGTCCTGGGGGTCACGGGGAGCATCGCCGCGTACAAGGCGGCCTACCTCCTCCGCGAGCTCGTGCGCCTGGGCGCCGAGGTCTCGGTCGTCATGACCGAGCACGCCCAGCGGTTCGTGGGGCCCTTGACCTTCCGGACCCTCTCCCGCCGCCCCGTGCTGACGGACCTCTTCGATCCGGGCGAGGCGGCGGCGGTCGAGCACGTGGCCCTGGCGGAGCGGGCCCACCTGATCGTGGTCGCCCCGGCGACGGCCCACACCCTGGCCAAGGCCGCCCTGGGCCTGGCCGACGATTTCCTCACCACCCTGCTCCTGGCGACCCGCGCCCCGCTCCTGTTCGTCCCCGCCATGGATGCGGGGATGTGGCGGCACCCGACGGTCGAGGGCCACGTGGCCGCGCTCCGCGCCCGGGGGGCCGTGGTCCTCGAGCCAGCCGAGGGGGAGCTGGCCTCCGGGCTGATCGGTCCCGGGCGCCTGCCCGAGGTGAGCGAGGTTGTCGAGGCCATCCTAGGCCTTCTCGCGCCTAAGCGCGACCTCAGCGGCGAGCGCATCCTCATCACCGCGGGCCCGACCCGCGAGCCCGTGGACCCGGTCCGCTACCTCTCCAATCGCTCCTCGGGGAAGATGGGGTACGCCCTGGCCGCCGCCGCGCTCCGGCGGGGCGCCGAGGTCACCCTCGTCTCGGGGCCGACGAACCTCGCCCCGCCGCCCCGGGCCCGGGTGATCCCGGTCGAGACCACCGAGGAGATGCGGGAGGCCGTCCTCGCCCACCTGGACGCGGCGACCGTCGTCATCAAGGCCGCCGCCGTCGCCGACTACCGGCCGGTCCGGCCCCCGGCCCGGAAGATCCCGGGACGGCAGGAGGGCCTCGCGATCCCGCTGACGCCCACCCCCGACATCCTCCGCGAGGTCGGGGCCCGGAAGGGCGGGCGGTTCGTCGTCGGGTTCGCGGCGGAGACGGAGGGCGTGGCGGCCAGCGCCCGCGCCAAGCTCGAGGCCAAGGGCGCGGACCTCATGGTGGCCAACGACGTCAGCCGGCCGGGGGTGGGGTTCGAATCCGACGACAACGAGGTGATCCTGCTGGACCGCTGGGGCGGCGTCCTCCAGCTCCCCCGGATGTCCAAGCTCGAGGTCGCCGACGCGATCTTCGACCGCATCCTCGCCCTCCGGAGCCAGACCCCCTCCGGCGTCACCCCCTAGCCGTGGGTCGGACTGATACGACTGGGGGGAGGCAGGCCGGCCCCGCGGGAGGCGTCGGCCCCGAGCGGAGCGTGTGGAGCAAGGGGCCGATGCCTCCCGCTCA
>JACPHL010000063.1 GCA_016188625.1 Candidatus Rokuibacteriota bacterium
GAGGATGGCCGACAGGGGCGGCTTGAGCTTCATGTACCGGTCCAGGGTCACCATCAAATCCCCGATGATGATGATGGCGGTCGCCAGGGCCAGGCCGAAGGCGAAGTAGGTGGCGAACTCCCGCACCAGGTAGCGGTCCACGATGTGCCGGCTCCGGCGGCGCACCACGCGTCGGCGCACGACCCGGCCGGCCGGCGCGGCCCGGGGCCGCCCGCGCACGAGGGCGTCCCAGAACCGGCCGGCCAGGGCGTCCAGGACGGCGCCGAAGGGAAGCCGGATCTCGCGGGAGGAGACCCAGAGGAGGGCGACCCCGATCGCCCCCACCAGCAGGTTCGGACCCCACATCGCGAGCCAGGGCGGGATCCGCCCGGCGTCGCCCAGGCTCTCCCCCGTGGTGAGGAAGACGTAGTAGAGGAGGAGGATGGGGAGGCTGACGACGAAGGCCGCCCACCGTCCGCCCCGGTGGGTCCGGATCCCCAGGGGAAGCCCGATCACCGCGAAGACCAGGCAGGCGGCCGGGATGGCGTACTTCTTGTGGATCTCGACGAGGTAGGGGTTGGGGTTCCCCCCGCCGACCCGGAGGGTCTCGGCCTGGGCGCGGAGCTCGGCGAGGGTCATCTCCCGGTCGCCCTTGGGCGCCTCCCCGGCCTGCACCAGGGGGTTCTCGAGGGTGAGGGAGAGGTCGTAGAGGCGGAAGGCGACCTGGCGGTATTTCTGAAGCTCCCGGGGATTGGTCTCGTGGACGGTTCCGTCGAGGAGGCGCAGGGTGATCCGCCGGTTGGCCTCGTCGGTGAGGAGTCGCCCCTCCCGCGCCGTGATTACCCGCGATTCCTCCGGCCTCCGCTCGTCGGCCACGAAGACCCCGCGGAGGGCGGCCTGGGGGGTCGACAGCTCCTCCACGTAGATGACGAAGTTCCCGAAGGTGTCGTTGAAGATCCGCTCCTTGAGCCCCACCGAGGCCTGGGTCCTGAGGATATCGAAGACCAGCGACTTGAAGGCGTAGTTCCCCCAGGGGACGGCCTCCATGATGAGGAAGGCCGTGACCAGGCCCACCGCGCCGGAGAACAGGAGCACCGGCCGGAACAGCCGGAGGGGGCTGACCCCGGAGGCCTTGAGGGCGACGATCTCCAGGTCCCCGGAGAGCCGCCCGAAGGCGATCAGGATGGCCAGGAGGAGCCCCATGGGGATGGTCAGCACGAGGAAGGCGGGGAGGATGTAGACGAGGAGGAGGGCGACCAGGGGGAAGGGGACCCCCTTGTTGATGATCAGGTCCGTGAGGTCGAAGATCTTGTCGATGAGGAGCAGGAACGTGAACAGGAGGATGCCCAGGAGGAAGGGGGAGAGGAGCTCCCGGTAGAGGTACCGATCGAGGATCTTCACGGCCCTCCGCCATTCTACGGGCGCCCCGCGTCCTTGTAAATCCCCGTCGCGCGATGCTAGAATGGCTTTTACACACCCATGGAGATCCCCGACCGCTACGATCCCGGCCAGGTCGAGGCGCGCTGGGCCCGGCTCTGGGAGGAGCGGGGGTACTTCCGCGCGGACCCCTTCGCGCGCGGGAAGCCCTACTCCATCGTCATCCCGCCCCCCAACGTCACCGGCTCCCTCCACATGGGGCACGCCCTCAACGCCACCCTCCAGGACGTCCTCATCCGCTGGAAGCGCATGGAGGGGTGGAATGTCCTCTGGCTGCCCGGGACCGACCGCGCGGGGATCGCCACCCAGAACGTCGTCGAGCGGCAGCTCGCCGCCGAGGGGACCACCCGGGAGGCCCTCGGGCGCGCGGCCTTCGTCCAGCGGGTCTGGCGGTGGAAGGAGGAGGCGGGCGGGACCATCCTCCGCCAGCTGAAGCGCCTGGGGGCCTCCTGCGACTTCAGCCGGGAGCGCTTCACCCTGGACCCCGGGCTCTCCCGCGCCGTCCGCGAGGTCTTCGTCCGACTCTGGGAGGAGGGGCTCATCTACCGGGGGGACTACATCGTCAACTGGTGCCCCCGCTGCCAGACCGCCCTCTCCGACCTCGAGGTGGAGTACGAAGAGCGCGACGCCCAGCTCTACTACCTCCGCTACGGCCCCCTGACCCTCGCGACCGTCCGCCCCGAGACGAAGCTGGGGGACACCGCCCTGGCCGTCCACCCGCGCGACCGGCGCTACGCGAAGTACGTCGGGGAGGTTCTGGACGTCCCCTCCGTGGAGGGGACCATCCGGATGAAGGTGATCGCGGACAGGGCCGTGGACCCCAAGTTCGGGACCGGGGTGGTGAAGGTCACCCCCGCCCACGACCCGGCCGACTTCGAGATCGGCCGGCGCCACGGCCTCGAGGCCCGCCAGGTCATCGGCCCGGACGCCCGGATGAACGAGCGGGCGGGGAAGTACGCCGGGCTCGACCGGTTCGAGTGCCGCCGCCGGATCGTCGAGGACCTCCTGGCCCTGGGGCTGATCGAGCGGATCGAGCCCTACCGGCACCGGATCGGGGTCTGCTACCGCTGCCGGACCGTGGTGGAGCCGCTGATCTCGACCCAGTGGTACGTCCGGACGAAGCCGCTGGCCGAGCCGGCCATCAAGGCGGTCCGGGAGGGGCGGATCCGGATCACCCCGAGGGCCTGGGCCAAGACCTACTACGCCTGGATGGAGAACATCCGCGACTGGTGCATCTCCCGGCAGCTCTGGTGGGGGCACCGGATCCCGGTCTGGCACTGCGAGCGCTGCGGGACCCAGCACGCCTCGCGGGAGGACCTCACCGCCTGCCCGGCGTGCGGCGGGCCCGTCCGCCAGGACCCGGACGTCCTGGACACCTGGTTCTCCTCGGCCCTCTGGCCGTTCTCCACCCTGGGGTGGCCCCAGGAGACCCCGGACCTCCGCACCTTCTACCCCACCTCCTGCCTGGTCACCGCTTACGACATCCTCTTCTTCTGGGTCGCCCGGATGGCGATGATGGGGCTCAAGTTCATGGGAGAGGTCCCCTTCCATGACGTCTACATCCACGCCCTGGTCCGGGACTTCGAGGGGAAGAAGATGTCCAAGTCGCGGGGGAATGTCATCGACCCGCTGGAGGTCATGGACCGGTACGGGACCGACGCCCTCCGCTTCACCCTCGTCGCCCTGGCGGCCCAGGGGCGGGAGATCCGCCTGGCGGAGGAGCGGATCGAGGGGTACCGGAACTTCGCCAACAAGCTCTGGAACGCGGCCCGCTTCGTCCTGGGGAGCCTCGAGGGGTACCGGCCCGCGCGGGCCCGGGTGGCGGCGCCGACCCTGGCCGAGCGCTGGATCCGGAGCCGGCTGGCCCGGACCGTCATCGCCGTCCGGAAGGCCCTCGGCGCCTACCGCTTCAACGAGGCGGCCGGCGCGATCTATCAGTTCCTCTGGCACGAGCTCTGCGACTGGTACCTCGAGTGGTCCAAGCTCACCGTCTACCGCGCGGAGGACCCCGCGGCCCGCGCCCTCGCGCAGCGGACCCTGGCGGAGGTCCTCGAGGCCACCCTTCGCCTCCTCCACCCCTTCATGCCGTTCGTCACCGAAGAGCTCTGGCAGCGCCTCCCCCGGCCCCGCTCGGCGCCGGCGAGCATCACCCTCGCCCGCTTCCCGCGCGTCCGGCGGGGTGACCTCGACCCCGCCGCCGAAGCCGAGATGGGGCGGCTGATGGCGATCGTGAGCGCGATCCGGAATATCCGGAGCGAGGTCGGGCTCCCGCCGAACCACGTCCTCCCGGCGATCATCCGGCCCCTGGACGCGGCCGCCGCGGCGCCGCTCGCGGGCGCCGTCCCCGAGATCAACGCCCTGGCCCGCGCCGGGGCGCGCGTGGACCCGGCGGCGACCCGCCCGGCCCGGTCGGCCCTCGCCCTCGTGGAGGGGGTCGAGCTCTACGTGCCGCTCGCGGGGGTGGACCTCGGGGGCGAGCGCCAGCGGCTCGACCGCGAGCTCCGGAGGGTGGAGGCCGAGCTGGCGCGGCTCGAGACCAAGCTCGGGCGGGAGGAGTTCCGGGCCAAGGCGCCGGGCGAGGTCGTCGCCAGGGAGGAGGAGCGGCGGGCCGAGCAGGAGCGGATCCGGCAGCGGCTCCGGGAGAGCCGGGCGCGCCTCGATGAGCTGGACCACGCCTGAGGACCACCCCGATCCGACCCTCGCCAGGCGGTTCGGCGCCCGGCTCCGGGGCCGCTGGGGCCGCCCGCTCTACGCCCTCCGCTCCACCCCCTCGACCCAGACGGTGCTCCACCGGCTGGCCGCCGACGGCGCCCCCGAGGGGACGGTCGTGGTGGCGGATCACCAGACCCGGGGGCGGGGGCGCTACGGCCGGAGCTGGGTCGCGTCCCCGGGGAAGGCACTCCTGGCCTCCATCCTCCTCCGCCCGGCGCGCTCGCCGCCGCGCCTCGGCGAGATCGGCCTGGCCGCGGCCGTGGCCGCCGCCGACGCGCTCGAGACCACCGCGGGGGTGGCGGTCCGGATCAAGTGGCCCAACGACCTCCTGGTCGGCTCGAAAAAGGTTGCCGGGATCCTCGCCGAGGCGGCGCTGGAAGGGGCCGGGGGCGGCTACGTGGCCCTGGGGGTGGGGATCAACGTGAGCCAGGGGCCGGAGGAGTTCTCCTCGGAGCTCCGGGGGCGCGCCACCTCCCTCGCCCTGGCCGGCGGGCGACCGGTCGGGCGCGAGGCGCTCCTCGCCGCGCTCCTGGCCGAGCTCGAGGCCCGCTACCGGACGCTCTCCACGGAAGGGTTCCCCCCGATCCGGGAGGCCTGGCTCGCCCGGGCCGTCCTGGGCCAGCGGGTCGTCTACGGGGGAGGGGAGGGGGTGGCGGTGGACCTGGCCCCGGACGGGGGCCTGATCGTCCGAAACGGGGACGGCCGCCTGACGACCATCGTCTCGGGCGAGGTCGGCTGAGGGCCGGGGGAGGGGATCGCCGATGCTCCTGGTGATGGACGTGGGGAACACCAACACCGTCCTCGGGGTGTACGACGGTCGCCGTCTGGTGGCCAGCTGGCGGCTCACCAGCCGGCGCGAGCAGACCGCGGACGAGTACGGGGTCTTCACCGAGACCCTGCTCCGGGCGCGGGGGCTCGAGCCCGGGGCGATCCGCGACATCGTCATCTCCACCGTGGTGCCGCCGGTCCAGCAGACCCTCGAGGAGATGTGCGAGCGCTACTTCGGGCTCCGCCCCCTCGTGGTGGAGCCGGGCGAGCGCGTCCCGCTCCCCCTCCGGGTGGAGAACCCCCGCGAGATCGGCGCCGACCGGATCGTCAACGCCGTGGCGGCCATCGCCCTCTACGGCCCCCCGCTCATCGTCATCGACTTCGGGACCGCCACGACCTTCGACTGCATCTCGCCGCGCGGGGAGTTCCTGGGGGGCGCCATCGCCCCCGGGCTCACCACGGCCGCCGAGGCCCTCTTCACGAAGGCCGCGCGCCTGTTCCGCGTCGAGCTGGTCCGTCCCAAGGAGGTCATCGGCCGGAACACGGTCACCAACATCCAGTCCGGGCTCGTCTACGGGTACGCCGGGCTGGTGGACGGCCTGGTGGAGCGCATGCGCGCCGAGATGGAGGGGGACCCGAAGGTGATCGCCACGGGCGGCCTCGCCCCCCTCATCGCCCAGGTGGCCCGGACGATCCACGAGGTCAACCCCGACCTCACCCTGGAGGGGCTCCGGGTCATCCACGAAACGGCCCGGGGGCTCCCTTGACAGGGGCGACGGCGATCCGTATAATGCAACAAAATCTTGTGGGGGGGCCGTCCTGATTCCCTAGATCTGGGGGCTCGGCTAAGGAGGTTAAGGGCATGGGCATGTGGATCGGTCGCGGGCGGAAGGCCCGGGTCGCCTACGGGTTCGATGACGTCGCCCTCGTTCCCGGGACGGTGACCGTCAACCCCAACGAGGCGGACATCACCTGGGAGCTCGCGGGCCGCCGGATCGAGCTCCCGATCCTGGCCGCCGCCATGGACGGGGTGGTGGACCCTCGCTTCGCGGTCGAGATGGGGCGGCTCGGGGGGATCGCGGTCCTCAACCTCGAGGGGATCCAGACCCGCTACGAGCACCCGGAGGAGGTCATCGACCGGATCATCTCCGGGAGCCACGACGAGGGGACCCGGATCATCCAGTCGATCTACGGCGAGCCCATCAAGGAGGAGCTGGTCCACCGGCGCATCACCGAGATCAAGAAGGGCGGCGGGTCCGCCGTGGTCTCCGCCATCCCCCAGCGCGCCGTGCGCTTCGCCAAGCTGGCCGAGGAGGCCGGCGCGGACTTCTTTGTCGTCCAGTCCACGGTCACCACCGCCCGCCACATCGCCACCGAGTACGAGCCCCTGGACTTCGCCCGGCTGAAGCGCGAGCTGGCCATCCCCCTCATCGTGGGGAACTGCGTCACCTACGAGGCCGCCCTGGAGCTGATGCAGACCGGGGTCGATGCCCTCCTCATCGGGGTGGGGCCCGGGGCGGCCTGCACCTCCCGCGAGGTCCTGGGGCTCGGGGTCCCGCAGGTCACGGCCACCGCCGACACCGCCGCGGCCCGCGACTTCCACCACAAGCAATCGGGGCGCTATGTCCCCATCATCACCGACGGGGGGATGACCACCGGCGGGGACATCTGCAAGGCCCTGGCCGCCGGCGCCGACGCCGTGCTGATCGGTTCGGCCTTCGCGCGGGCGATCGAGGCCCCGGGGCGGGGCTACCACTGGGGGATGGCGACCCCTCACCAGAACCTCCCCCGCGGGACCCGGATCCACGTGGGGGCCGTCGGCCCGCTGGAGCAGAGCCTCTTCGGCGCCGCCTTCACCGACGACGGGACCATGAACCTCGTCGGCGCCCTTCGCACCTGCATGGGCTCGGTGGGGGCCCGCACCATCCGGGAGTTCCAGCTCACCGAGATGATTATCGCCCCCGCCATCAAGACGGAGGGGAAGATCTTCCAGAAGGTCCAGCGGGCGCAGCAGCTGGGGATGGGGCGATGACCCCCGGTGGATAAGGTCGCAGTCCTCGACTACGGCTCCCAGTACACCCAGCTCATCGCGCGGCGGATCCGCGAGGCCCGGGTCTACTCGGAGATCTTCCCTCCTGACGTCCCCCTCGACCGGCTGCGGGGTGAGTACCGGGCCGTCATCCTCTCCGGCGGGCCGGCGAGCGTCTACGACGAGGGCTCCCCCCTGCCGGAGCGGGCCCTGTTCGAGGCCGGCCTGCCCATCCTCGGGATCTGCTACGGGATGCAGGCCATGGCCGCCTGCCTCGGGGGGCGGGTGATCCCGGCCGCGCAGCGGGAGTACGGCCGCGCCGACCTCAGGTTCGAGGCCCGCGATCCACTCTTCGAGGGCGTGGCCGCGGAGTTGCCGGACGGGCGGATTGCGGTCTGGATGAGCCACGGCGACACGGTCCTGGCCCCGCCGCCCGGCTTCGCCCGCCTCGGCGGGACCGCGAACTGTCCGGTCGCCGCCATGGCCGACCCGGGCCGTCGGCTCTACGCCCTCCAGTTCCACCCCGAGGTCGCCCACACCCCGCAGGGGCGGCGGATCCTCGAGAACTTCCTCTTCCGGGTCGCCGGGCTCGAGCCCACCTGGTCCATGGCCTCCTTCGTCGAGGACGCGATCGAGGCGATCTGCCGGCGGGTCGGCCAGGGGCGGGTCCTCTGCGCGCTGTCGGGCGGGGTGGACTCCGCCGTCACCGCGCTGCTCGTCCACCGGGCCGTGGGCGACCGGCTCGTCGCCGTCTTCGTGGACAACGGGCTCCTGCGCAAAGGGGAAGGGGAGTCGGTGCGGCGGACCTTCCGGGAGCATTTCGGTATGAACCTCGTGTACATGGACGCGGCCCAACGCTTCCTGGACCGCCTCCGCGGGGTCACCGACCCCGAGGCCAAGCGCAAGGCGATCGGGGCGGAGTTCATCACCGTCTTCGAGCAGGAGGCCCGCCGGCTCGGCGCCGTCGAGTTCCTCGCCCAGGGGACCCTCTACCCGGATGTCATCGAGTCGACCCCCCACCGGGGGCCGTCGGCCACCATCAAGACCCACCACAACGTCGGGGGGCTCCCGCCGGACCTCCGGTTCCAGCTCATCGAGCCGCTCCGGGAGCTCTTCAAGGACGAGGTCCGCCAGGTGGCGAAGCTGCTGGGCCTCCCGGACGGGATCGTCTGGCGCCAGCCGTTCCCGGGCCCGGGGCTCGCCGTGCGGATCCTGGGGGAGGTGACCGAGGAGCGCCTCGAGATCCTCCGGGAGGCCGACGCCATCGTCCAGGAGGAGGTCCGGGCCGCTGGGCTCGAGCGGGAGCTCTGGCAGGCCTTCGCCGTGCTGCTCCCGGTCCGGACCGTGGGGGTGATGGGGGACTTTCGGACCTACGCCCAGGTCATCGCCCTCCGCGCGGTGATGAGCCAGGACGCCATGACCGCGGACTGGGCGCGCCTGCCCTACGACCTCCTGGGGCGGATCTCGAGCCGGATCATCAACGAGGTGAAGAGCGTCAACCGGGTGGTCTACGACATCTCCTCCAAGCCCCCCAGCACCATCGGGTGGGAGTGAGGGTGCCAGACGGACCGCCGGGGTGCCTCGCCTGAGAGAGGCCGGGTGGAGCCGAAGCCGATCAGCGCCTCGCGGGTGGTGCTCTCGCGGGTGATGCAGCCCCTGGACGCCAACGTCCAGGGGAATGTCCACGGGGGGGTCGTCCTCCGACTGATGGACGAGGCGGGCGGCGTGGCGGCGGCCCGCCACTGCCGCGCGCGCGCCGTGACCGCGGCCATCGACAGCTTCAGCTTCCTCTCCCCAGTCCTGGTCGGCCACCTGGTCACGGTCAAGGCCTCGCTGAACTGGGTCGGCCGCTCGAGCATGGAGGTGGGGGTGAAGGTCGAGGCGGAGGACCTCCGGACCGGTCAGGTCACCCACACCTCGTCGGGCTATCTCGTCTACGTCTGCCTGGACGACCAGGGCGGCCCGAAGGAGGTCCCGCGCCTGCTCCCGGAGAGCGACGAGGACCGCCGCCGGATGGTCGAGGCCGAGGCGCGCCAGCGGGCCCGGCTGGCACGGAAGGCCAAGGGCGGGGCATGAGGATCGTCTCCCTCATCCCCAGCGGGACCGAGATCGCCTGCCTCCTGGGCCTCGGGGAGCAGCTCATCGGGGTCAGCCACGAGTGCGACTACCCCCCCGAGGCGCGGGGCAAGTCGGTCCTCATCCGCCCGACCCTCGCCGCCGACCTCCTCGCCAGCGCCGAGATCGATCGGCGGATCGTCGAACGCCGGCGGGCCGGGGCGCCCGTCTACCTCCTCGACCCAGACCTCCTCGCCCGGGCCGCCCCCGATCTCATCCTGACCCAGGCCCTCTGCGACGTCTGCGCCGTCGGCTACCGCGACGTCGCCGCCGTCGCCGAACGGCTGCCGCGCCGGCCCGAGATCCTCTCCCTGGATCCGCGGACGCTCGGGGACGTGCTCGAGGACATCCAGCGCGTGGCCGCCGCGACCGGCGCCGTGGAGCGCGGCCGCGCGGCGGTCGCCGACCTCCGCCGCAGGATCGACCGCGTGGCCGGGCGGGTCCGGGAGGCCCGGGGCCGGCCCCGGGTGGCCTGCCTCGAGTGGCTCGACCCGCCCTATGCGGCTGGCCACTGGATCCCCGAGATGGTGGAGCGGGCCGGCGGGGTGGACGTCCTCGGCTCGAAGGGCTCCCCCTCGGTCCCGGTCGCCTCGGAAGCGGTGCGGGAGGCGCGGCCGGAGATCGTGGTCCTGACGCCGTGCGGCTTCGAGATCCCGCGCACCCTCCGGGAGCTGGCCGGCCTGACGGAGCGCCCCGGGTGGTGGGACCTCCCCGCGGTCCGGGCGGAGCAGGTCTGGGTCGTGAACGGGCACGCCTACTACAGCCGCTCCGGGCCCCGGCTGGTGGACGGCCTCGAGTACCTCGCCCAGATCCTCCACCCCGAGCTGTTCCCCTGGACCGCGCCTCTGGAGGCCGTGCTCCACCTCGATCTCTCGAGCGTCCCCGGGGATCGCGCATGAGGCATCTGGTGTCACAGCTTCGCTCTGAGGAGGCATTCCGAGCGCCGGCTGTGCCGGCGCAACCGGTGTGGGGAGGGAGGGCCCGATCCGTTCGCCGAAGGGCGAACGGCCAGGCTTTGCCTGGAGGGCCCTTTCGAACGGGGTCCCCGCCGGGCCGTAGGCCCGGTGGGGTGCTCGGAAGGGGGCAGCGCCCCCCTCCGAGGGACTTGGCGCTTGCAAAGGCCCGCGGGAGGCAGTATGCTGCGGGTGATCTCGGCCATGGCAGGGTTCGTCGAGCTCGCAGTCGGGACGGTGGCCCTGAGGCCCTATGTTTTCGCCTTCTTCCTGCTCTTCCTCTTCGCGGCGGTGGCCGAGCTCGGCTGGCGGCGGGCGGCGGCACTCACCGGCCTGGCCTTCGGCCTGGCCTTCGCCGCGGAGTTCTCCTCCACCCGGACCGGGATCCCCTTCGGGCTCTACCACTACACCCAGGCGACCCGCGGGCAGGAGCTCTTCCTCGCCAACGTCCCCCTCATGGACTCCCCCTCTCCTTCACCTTCCTCGCCTACGGGTCCCTCGGCCTGGCCCGCCTGCTGCTCGCCTCGGCCCGGCCGGGGCCGCTGGTGGCGGTGAGCGGGCTCCTCTTCATGCTCCTCGACGTGGTCATCGACCCCCTGGCCGTGCGCGGGGACCGGTGGTTCCTGGGGCAAATCTTCTCCTACCCCGAGGGCGGGCCCTACTTCGGGGTGCCCCTGTCCAACTTCGCGGGGTGGCTGCTGCTCGGCTGGGCCATCGTCGGGGCCTACCTCGCCCTGGCCCCCCGGCTCGGCGGCGCGCCGCCGGCGTGGGCCGCGCGTCTGCCGGGCCGGGCCCTCTACGCGCCGGCGCTCTTCTACCTGGTGCTCGTCTTCAACCTGGCCGTGACGTGGGCGATCGAGGAGCCGGCCCTCCTCTGGGCGGGGCTCCTCGTCCACCTCCCCGTGGGGCTCCTCGCGCTGGCGCGGCTGGGCGAGACGCTTCCCCATCGGACCGAGCCCGCCGGATGAACCCTCGGCGGAAGCTGCGATACATGGAGGGTTTCTAGAGATGGGCACGCCGCTCGCGCAGAACCTCGAGCTGCTCGTCTACACGGCCCGGATGCGCCTCCGGGGGAAGCAGCGCTACCCCTTCGTCCTGATGCTGGAGCCCACCGAGCGCTGCAACGTCTCCTGCGACGGCTGCGGCCGGATCCGGGAGTACAAGGACCTCATGCACGTCAACATGAGCCTCCAGCAGTGCCTCGGGGCCGTGGAGGAGTCGGGGGCGCCGGTGGTCTCCCTCTGCGGGGGGGAGCCGACCGTCTACCCCTGGATCAGCGAGCTGGTCCAGGGGATCCTGGACCGGCGGCGGTGGATCTACCTCTGCACCAACGCCCAGACCCTCACGCGGACCCTCCACAAGTACCCCCGCTCCAAGCGTCTCATCTTCAACATCCACCTGGACGGGATGGCCAAGACCCACGACGCCATCATGAACCTCCCCGGGGCCTTCGACCGCGCCATCGACGCCCTCAGGAGCGCCAAGGCGCGGGGGTACCGGGTCTGCACCAACACCACCGTCTTCAAAGAGTCCGACCCCGAGGAGATCATCGAGCTCTGCCGACACGTCGCGAGCCTCGGGGCCGAGGCGCTCCTCCTCTCCCCCGGGTTCTCCTACACCGCGCTCCAGGGGGCCGACCTCTTCCTCGGCCGCGAGCAGACCCGCCAGGTCTTCCGGAGGATCTGGGAGGGGGTGAAGGACCTCCCGCTGGGGAACACCCCGGTGTACTGGGACTTCCTCATCGGGAAGAAGGAGCTGGCCTGCTCGGCCTGGGCCAACCCCACCTTCAACCCGGCGGGGTGGAAGGGCCCCTGTTACCTCATCACCGACCAGCACCACAAGACGTTCGAGGGGCTCATGGAGGACACCCCCTGGGAGCTGTACGGCACCGGCAAGGACCCGCGCTGCGCCCAGTGCATGGTGCACTGCGGCTACGAGGGGGCCGCCATCATCGAGTCGGGGAAGTCCATCCGGGACATGTGGAGGATGTTCCGGTGGAGCTTCCTCTAAGACCGCTCCTCGTCCTCGTCGCCGTCGCCCACGAGGCGCGCGGCCTGGCCCGCCCGCTCCGGCTCGCCCGCACCTCGCATGGCTACGAGGCCCCCGGGGTCTTGCTCGTCCCCGTCGGGCTCCGGGCCTCGGCCCTCCCCCGCCTCGAGCCCGCCCTGACGGCCCTCGAGCCCCGTGCGGTCCTGATCGCCGGATTGGCCGGCGGGCTCGCCCCCGATCTGCGACCGGGGGACCTCATCGTCGCGAGCCCCGTACTCCAAGTCGACCGGGGGGTGGCGCTGGTCCCGGACCAGCCCCTCCAGGACCGGGCGATCAAGGCCCTGGAGGCAGGCCGCCTCCCCTTCCGCGTCGGCCCCCTCGTCACCGTGCCCGAGCCCGTCCCGACGCCGGAGGCCAAGGCGCGCCTCTGGCAGGAGACCGGGGCGCTGGCCGCGGACATGGAGAGCGCCCTGCTCCTCGACTGGGCGAGCCGGCGCGGCCTCCCGGCCGTGGCCGTCCGCGCGGTCGCCGACGGCCCCCGGGACCCGCTCCCGCCGGCCCTCCTCGACCTCGTCGCCGCCGACGGCCGGCTCCGCCCGGGCGCCCTCGCCGGGCTCCTGGCGCGCCCGGGGCGGCTCCGGGCCGCGCTCGCCCTCAGCCGGCGCTCCCGGGTGGCCCTCGGGCGGCTCGGGACCTTCCTCGACGCCTTTGCCTCCTCCCGGCCCTGACGCGCGCCCTTCGCCTCTCCCTGGCCCTGGCCTGGCTCCTCGCGCTCCCCGAGGCGCGCGCCGAGGTCTCCTTCATCCCGCTCCCGGCCTTCGACACCGACCCCAACGAGGGCGAGACCTACGGGGTGCTCCCGGTGGTGCTCTTCCGGAGTCCCGCGGGGGAGGTGGAGCGCATCATCGCCCCGTCCCTGACCTTCAACGAGATCCGCGGCGTCACCGGCACCTTCCGCTACTTCGGCTACCCCTCGCCGGACGAGCGGGTCCAGGCGATCCTCGGCTACTCCTCCCGGATCGAGCGGGAGGTGGACCTGGGCTACCGGCACCTCGCCCTATTCGCCAACCGCTTCCACGTCGAGCTCCGCCTCCTCCACGAGCGGGACGCGGCGGTGCGCTTCTTCGGCCTCGGCGGGGAGAGCCGGGAGGAGAACGAGACCAACTTCACCCTGGAGACCACCGGGTTCAGGGGCCGCTTCGGGGTCAACGTCACCCCCACCGCCCGGCTGTCGCTGGGGGAGCGGGTCGAGAAGATCGAGATCCGCCGGGGGGGCGTCCGCGACCTCCCCTTCGTCGGGGAGCGCTTCCCGACCCTCCCCGGGCTCGGCGGGGCGGTGATCCACGCCCAGCGGGTGGCCTTCACCTTCGACACCCGGGATTCGCTGACCACCCCGACCCGGGGGGTCGCCGCCGGCGCCTTCCTGGAGGCCTCGGCGGAGGCGCTGGGGAGCGCGGCGAACTACGTGAGGATCGGGGGCGAAGGGGTCAGCCTGAACCCCGTCTTCGACCACCGGCTCGTCCTCGTCGCCCACGGCCTCGTCGAGGTGCTGAGCGGGGACGAGGACACCCCCTTCGTCGTCCGCCCCGCGCTGGGCGGGGAGGACACCCTCCGGGGCTTCGGGGCGAACCGCTTCTTCGGGGACGGCCGTCTCCTGCTGAACCTGGAGGCCCGGGTGCGCATGCTCCGGCTCGAGCTGTTCGGGGTCGAGGCGGAGTTCGAAGGGGTCCCGTTCGTGGACCTCGGGAAGGTCTTCACGAGCGTGGGGGCGGTCCACCGGGGGCGCCTCGAGGTGACCCCGGGGCTCGGGTTCCGCGCCCTGACCCGGCCGAACGTGGTCGGGCGGTTGGACATCGGCGTGGGACGCGAGGGGGCGGCCATCTTCGTCGGCCTCGACTACCCCTTTTGAGGACGGCGGCGTGCCGGCGCTGGTGACGGGGGCGACCGGATTCATCGGGGCCACCCTCGTCCGGGAGCTCCTGGCCGAGGAGGAGGCGGTCCGGGTCCTGGCCCGTCCGACGAGCGACCGGCGGGCCATCGAGGGCCTCCCCGTCGAGGTCGCGGTCGGCGATCTCCTGGACCCCGCTTCCCTCCCTGCGGCCCTCCGGGGCTGCCGGGTCCTCTACCACGTGGCGGCCGACTACCGGCTCTTCGCCCGCGAGCCGGCCCTCCTCTACCGGACCAACGTCGAGGGGACCCGGGCCCTGCTCCAGGCCGCCCTCGACCTCGGGGTCGAGCGGGTGGTCTACACCTCGAGCGTGGGGACCCTCGGCCTCCCCGGGGACGGGCGCCCCGGGACCGAGACCACCCCGGTCCGCCTCGAGGAGATGGTCGGGGATTACAAGCGCTCCAAGTTCCTTGCCGAGCGCGAGGCCGAGGCCTTCGCCGCCCGCGGCCTCGGCGTCGTGATCGTCAACCCCTCGGCGCCGGTCGGCCCCTGGGATGTCAAGCCGACCCCGACCGGCAGGATGATCGTGGACTACCTCCGGCGCCGGATGTTCGGCTACCTGGCCACGGGGCTGAACCTCGTCCACGTGCGGGACGTCGCGCGCGGGCACCTCCTCGCCGCCCGGATCGGGCGGGCGGGGGAGAGGTATATCCTGGGCCACGCGGCGGGGAACCTCTGGCTCCGCGAGATCTTCCAGCGCCTCGCGGCCGTGAGCGGGATCCCGGCGCCGCGCCGCCGGATCCCGTACTGGGTGGCCTTCGGCTCCGCCGCCGTCTGCGGGCTGGGGGCGCGCCTCACGGGCCGGGGGCCCCTGGCGTCCCGGACCGCCGTCCGGATGGCCGCCAAGCCGATGTTCTTCGACCCCGGGAAGGCCGTCCGGGAGCTCGGCCTCCCCCAGACCCCGGTGGACGAGGCGCTCCGGGAGGCGGTGGAGTGGTTCCGGGCCCACGGCTACGCCCCCTGAGGACGGGGCGCCTCCCCTTGACCGGGGAGGGTCGCCGTGTATAATCCAGCTACGGCGCCGCGGGCGCCGGGCCGGAGGTGCTGATGAACGCGGCCGAGCTCTGCTCCGCCCTGACCCGCAAGAGCCGCTCCAGCTTCTACTACTCCTTCCTCTTCCTCCCCCGCGCCAAGCGGCAGGCCATCTACGCGGTCTACGCCTTCTGCCGGACCGTGGACGACGTCGTGGACCTCGGGGGGAGCCCTGGGGAGCAGCGGCGGCTCCTGGCGGAGTGGCGGGCCGAGCTCGACCGCTGCTACGGCGGGCGCCCCGCCCACCCCATCGCGGTCCGGCTGGCCGAGGTGGTGCGCGACTTCCCGATCCCGCGCGCCTGCCTTGAGGCGATCGTGGACGGCGTCGAGATGGACCTCGACAAGCGCCGCTACGCGACCTTCGAGGAGCTCTACGAGTACTGCTACCGGGTCGCGTCAGCCGTCGGGCTCTCGTGCATCGAAATCTTCGGCTACACCGACCGGCGGGCCCGGGAGTACGCCGTGAACCTCGGGGTGGCGCTCCAGCTCACCAACATCCTGCGCGACCTCCAGCCCGACGCCGAGCGGGGCCGGATCTACCTCCCCCAGGACGAGCTCAGGCGCTACCGCTACCCGGAGGAGGATCTCCTCCAGGGGCGCTACACCCCCGCCTTCGTGGAGCTCATGCGCTTTCAGGCCGAGCGCGCCCGGGCCTACTTCCGGGCCGCCCGGACCGCCCTGCCGCCCGCCGATCGCCGGCGGCTGGTCGCCGCCGAGATCATGGGGGCCATCTACTTCACCCTGCTGGAGGCGATCGAGCGGCGCGAGTTCCGGGTCTTCGGGGAGCGGGTCCAGCTCTCGGCCCCCCGTAAGCTCGCCCTCGCCCTGGGCTGCTGGCTCCGCGCCATGCTCCGCCCGTGAAGGCCGCCGTCCACACCGCGCCCGGCCGGATCGCGCTTCAGGACTGGCCGACCCCCGGCATCGGGCCGGGGGAGCTCCTGCTCCGGGTCCGGGGGTGCGGGGTCTGCGGCTCCGACCTCGCCAAGTGGCGGGGCGCGGCCGAGCGGCCGGCGGTCCTCGGCCACGAGGTGGTGGGCGAGGTCGTCCGGGTCGGTGAGGGAGGCGAGGCGCCCTTCGCCGAGGGGGAGCGGGTCGTCGTGGCGCACCACGTCCCCTGCCAGGCCTGCCACTACTGCCTGCGGCAGAGCCCCTCCATGTGCCGGGCCTTCAAGGCCTCGAACCTCGACCCGGGCGGGTTCGCGGAGTTCCTCCGGGTCCCGGCCCCCAACGTCCGCTTCGCCACCTTCCGGATCCCCGAGGGGATGCCCGACGAGGTCGCCGCCTTCACCGAGCCGTTGGCCTGCGGTCTCCGGGCGGTCCGCCGGCTGAGTCTCCTCCCGGGCGATACGGTCGTGCTCCTCGGACTCGGCTCCGTCGGCTGCCTCCTCACCCAGCTCATCCGGCGGGCCGGGGGGCGGGTGCTCGGGGTGGACCCGCTCCCCGAGCGGCGGGCCCTGGCCCGGCGCCTCGGCGCCGACGAGGCGATCCCCCCGGAGGGGGTGGGCGAGCGGGTCCGCGCGGTGACCGAGGGGCGGGGGGCCGATCGCGTCGTCCTCGCCGTGGCGGACCCGGCCCTGGTCAGCCGGGGCTTCGACTGGGTGCGCGACGGCGGGGCGATCCACCTCTTCGCGGGGGAGGGCGAGACCGTGCTCCCGGTCGGGGCCCTCTACCACCGCGAGCTCACCCTGACCGCGACGTACTCCGCCTCCCCCCAAGAGCTGGCCGAGGCCTTCGGCCTCCTGGTGGACGGGGCCGTCCGGGTGGCGGAGCTGGTCTCGCACCGGATCCCCCTCGAGCGGCTCCAGGAGGCGGTGGGGCTGCTCGACCGCCGGCAGGCCCTGAAGGTCTTCGTGGAGGTGGGGCGGTGAGGGCCCAGGTCTTCCACGGCCCGGGGGACCTCCGCTACGAGGAGCTGCCCGTCCCGACGCCCGGGCCCGGGGAGGTCCTCGTCCGCGTCGAGGCGGCCCTGACCTGCGGGACGGACGTCAAGGTCCTCCGCCGGGGCCACCCCCTCATGATCCCCACGGTCCCCACCGTCTTCGGCCACGAGCTGGCCGGGACGGTGGCCGCGGTCGGCCCGGGCGTCCGGACCGTGCGCGAGGGGGACCGGGTCGCGGTCGCCAACTCGGCCCCGTGCGAGGCCTGCCGGTACTGCCGGGCGGGCCGCCAGAACCTCTGCGACGACCTCCTCTTCGTCAACGGGGCCTACGGCGAGTACATGCTCGTCCCGCCCCGCGTCGTCCTCCGGAACCTCGTCCCTCTGGCCCCGCGCCTGGCCGCGCCCCGCGCCGCCTTCGCCGAGCCCCTGGCCTGCGCGCTCCACGCCGTCGAGGCCGCCGCCGTCGGGCCGGAGGAGCGGGTCGTCGTGTTCGGACACGGGCCGCTCGGCCTGCTCCTCGGGCTCCTCGCCCGGGCCCGCGGGGCGCGGGTGGTCCTGGTGGGCAGGGCCGGGCCCCGCCTTACCGTGGCGCGGGGCCTCGGGTTCGAGACCTGCCTGGACGTCACCGGGATAGACGATCCCGTCGCCGCCCTCCGCGAGGCCACGGGCGGGGTCGGGGCCCACCACGTCATTGACGCGACCGGACGCCCCGAGGTCTGGGAGCAGGCCGTCGCCGCCGCCGCCAAGGGCGGGACGGTGGTCTTCTTCGGCGGCTGCGCGCCCGGCACCTCGATCCGCCTCGACACCCGGCGGGTCCACTACGAGGAGCTCCGGCTCCTTGGCGTCTTCCACCACACCCCGGCCCTGATCTGCCGGGCCCTGGACCTCCTGGCCTCGGGGGGCGTGGACCCCATGCCGCTGGTGACCCATCAGATGGACCTCAAGGACGTCCCCGAGGCCCTGGCCCTCATGGCCCGGGGCGAGGCCCTCAAGGTGCTGATCCATCCCTAGCTGAAGAGAGGAGAGCCGACCGATGCGACCTGCTCCCCGCTGGTCCTTCCTGCTCATGGGGTTGCTCGTCCTCATCGCCGATCCCGTCGCCGCCCAGCCGCCCCGGGAGGGGCTCCGGGCCGGGATGAAGGAGCTGACGCTCGCCGGCGGCTACACGGTGAGCCACGACATCCCCTCAGGGGCCGGGCCCACGGTCCGATCCGTTCTGGTAATGCCGCGCCTCGGCTACGTCCTGACCGATCCGGCGGGTTCGGCCCCGCTGCGGGGGACCCTCGAGGTCGTCGGGGAGCCGTTCGTCCAGCTCTTCACCGACCCCGCTGAGCGGGCCGGCGTTGGCGCCTCGGCGCTCCTCCGGTGGATCTTCGCTACGGGGACCGCCTTCCTCCCCTACGTGGAGGGGGGGGTGGGGGTGATGGGGAACGAGGACCTCGATATCCGCCAGAACAACTGCAATGTCAACTTCGTCGTCGAGGGCGGGGTCGGCGGCCTCGTCTTCCTGGGCGAGCGGTGGGCCCTGACCGGCGGCTACCGCTTCCAACACGTCTCCAACGCCAACATCTGCTCCCAGAACCTGGGGATCAACTCGAGCCTCTTCACCCTCGGGGTCAGCTATTTCTTCCCCTAGGTACCTCGGAGGGGGGCTTCGCCCCCCTTCCGAAACCTCCCCCCAAGGCTGCGCGGGCCAAGCCCGCGCTCGGAGCGGACCACCCAATGCGAGGGCGGACAGTCCAGAGCGCGCGAGCGCACAGCGTTACTCGGACGTACCCTTCGCGCGCGTGGTCTCAGGCGGTACCCCGGCGCTGGGAAGGAGGAGGACGGGCCATGGGAGAGACCGAGGGGAACCTTGAAAAGGCCCGGGGGGTCCGCTATACTGAGGGCCGTTTCCAGTGGGCCCGGTGGGGCGAATCGGCCCTCCGGACATCCCGGTCACCCCAATCCAGGAGGATCCCGGTGGGTTTGAAGGAGGTCGTGCTGGCCGGCCCCCGCGGCTTCTGCGCCGGGGTCGAGCGGGCGATCGAAATCGTCGAGGAGGCCCTCGAGGTCGTGGGGGCTCCGATCTACGTCCGGAAGGAGATCGTCCACAACCGGCACGTGGTGGACGCCCTGGGGGCCAAGGGGGCGATCTTCGTGGACGAGCTGGATGAGGTCCCGCCCGGGGCCACGGTGGTCTTCAGCGCCCACGGCGTCGCGCCGGAGGTCCGCGAGCGGTCCCGGGGTCGCGGGCTCCGGGTGATCGACGCGACCTGCCCGTTGGTGACCAAGGTCCACCTGGAGGCGATCCGCTACGCCCGCGCCGGCTACACCATCATCCTGGTGGGACACGAGGACCACGACGAGGTGATCGGGACGACCGGCGAGGCCCCTGACCGGATCCGGGTGGTCGCCGACGTCGAGGAGGCCGAGGCCCTGGAGGTCCCGGACCCCTCGCGGGTCGCCTACCTCACCCAGACCACGCTCTCCGTGGACGACACCCGGGCGGTCATCGAGGTCCTGCGCCGCCGGTTCCCCGGGATCGTCGGCCCCTCCAAGGACGACATCTGCTACGCGACCCAGAACCGGCAGGCCGCCGTGAAGGAGCTCGCCCGGCAGGTGGACGTGGTCCTGGTCCTGGGGGCGGCCAACAGCTCCAACGCGAACCGGCTCCGGGAGGTGGCGGAGGCGGCGGGGGCGCGGGCCCACCTCATCAACGATGTCCGGGACATCCGGGCCGAGTGGTTGGACGGGGCGCGGAAGGTCGGGGTGACGGCCGGGGCCTCCACCCCCGAGTTCCTCGTCCGGGAACTCGTCGAGCTCCTGGAGACGCCGGGCCACACGACCGTCCGCGAGCTCCGCGTGGTGGACGAGGCCGTCAAGTTCGCCCTCCCCCCTGAGCTGATGGAGATCGCCCGGGAGGCGGGCAAGCCGCTCGGCCGATCGAGCCCGCTGAGTTCATAGCCGACCCGGGATCGCGCGCGCGGCCGCCCCTTCCCCCGGCCCAGGGCAAGGGGCGGTGCTGTTTTTGACCGGGAAAGGAGAGAGGGATGAAGCTCGAGGGGCGGGTGGCCATCGTCACCGGCGGCAGCCGGGGCATCGGCCGCGCGACGGCCCGGGCACCCGGGAGGGGGCCCGGGTCGTGATCAACTCGCGCGCCGAGGAGCGCGCGCGGGCCGTGGCCGATCGGCTGGTCAAGGAAGGGGCGGAGGCGATCGCGGTCGCCGCCGACGTCTCCCGGAAGGCGGAGGTGGACCGACTGGTGGACGCGGCCGTCCAGGCCTGGGGGCGGCTCGACGTCATGGTCAACAACGCCGGGACCTCGATGATCGTCCCCTCGGTCGAGCTCGGCGAGGCCGACTGGCGCCGGACCATCGACCTCAACCTGACCGGGGCCTTCCTGGGCTGCCAGGCCGCGGCCCGCGTCATGATCCCCCAGGGGGGCGGCTCGATCATCAACATCGGCTCGATCCTCGCCGAGGTCGGGCTGCCGAAGCGGGCCGCCTACTGCGCCTCCAAGCACGGTCTCGTCGGGCTGACGCGGGTCCTGGGCACGGAGTGGGCCCGCCACGGGGTGCGGGTGAACTGCCTCAACCCGGGCTACATCAAGACCACCATGGACGTCCACGACCAGACGGTGGGCGACTACACCGACGCCGACATCCACCGCCGGACCCCGGCCGGCCGCTTCGGGGGCGTGGACGAGGTGGCCCGGGCGGCCCTCTTCCTCGCCTCGGACGACGCCGCCTATATCAGCGGGGACACCCTCAACGTGGACGGCGGCTGGGTCGCCTACGGCGGCTGGGGCAACTATTAATCCTCGGAGGGGGGCTTCGCCCCCCTTCCGAACCTCCCCCCAGGGTTGCGGCGGCAAAGCCGCCGCTCGGAGCGGACCAGTCAAGCCGCGAGGCGAGGTTCAGGGCGTGGAAGGGCACAGCGTTTATTCGGACAGGCCAGGCCGGAGGCGGCGGTGAGCGAGGCGGCGCAGGTCGTCGTCGTGGGGGGCGGGATCTGGGGGTGCGCCATCGCCTACCACCTGGCCCGGGCCGGCGTCCGGGACGTCCTCGTGCTGGAGCGCCGCGAGCTCGCCTCGGGGAACACCTCGCAGGCGGCGGGCCTGGTCGGCCAGCTCCGGGCCTCCGAGCCGATCGCCCGCGCCATCATGGGGGTGGTCGCCCGCCTCGTCCGGTGGGAGGCCGAGCACGGGGAGGATCCGGGCTTCCGCCAGGTCGGGAGCCTGAAGCTCGCCCTCACCGAGGCGCGGGTCGCCGAGCTGGAGGCCCACGTCGCCCAGGCCCGGCGCTGGGGGCTCGAGGTCGAGCTGATCCCGCCCCACGAGGCCCAGGTCCGCGTCCCGCTCCTCGAGCCGAAGGGGGTCAGGGCGTGCGCCTTCATCCCGAGCGACGGCTACGCCGAGCCCTACACCCTGGCCCAGGCCCTGGCGCGCGCGGCCCGGCGGCTCGGGGTCCGGTTCAGGACCTGGACCCCGGTGACCGCGATCGGCGTCCGGCGCGGCCGGGTGACGGGGGTCGAGACGCCCGAGGGGCCGGTCGCCGCTGAGACGGTCGTGGTGGCGGCCGGGCCGTGGGTCGAGCTGATCGGCGCCTGGCTCGGGCTCCGCCTCCCGATGATCCCGATCCGCCACCAGCTCTGGGTCACCGCGCCCCTGGACGGGATCCCGCGGGAGATACCGGTGGTCCGGGTCCCCGACGCCTCGGTCTACATCCGCCCGGAGGTCGGGGGGCTCCTCCTCGGCGGCTTCGAGGGGCGGCCGAAGAGCGTGGCCATGGCGGAGCTGCCGTCCGCCTTCACCATCGAGGAGACCGAGAAGGACCTCGGGGTCCTGGAGGAGCTCGGCGCCGGGCTCACCCGGGCCTTCCCGGCCCTCGGGGCCGCCCCGATCATCCGGGGGTGCGCGGGGCTCCCGACCTTCACCCCGGACGGGGAGTACCTGATCGGCCCGGTCCCCCGGGCGGCCGGGCTCTTCATCGCGGCCGGGTGCAACGCCGTCGGGATCGCCGGCGCGCTCCTGATCGGCGAATGGCTGAGCGAGCTGATCCTGGAGGGGAAGACCGCGGTGGACACCTCGGCCCAGGCCCTGGGCCGCTTCGGGGCCCGCTACCGGAGCCGCCGGCGGCTCCGGGCGGAGTGCGAGTCGATCTACGCGAACTTCTACAGCCTCGACAAGGGGGC
>JACPHL010000302.1 GCA_016188625.1 Candidatus Rokuibacteriota bacterium
GCCGACCAGCAGCGTGATGAGCACCACGATGTCGATGCCGATGAGGGAGAAGATGCTGGGGTTGATGAACCCGTTTTGGTAGGCGTACAGCGATCCCACGAACCCGATGAGGAGCGATCCGACGGAGGCGGCCAGCACCTTGTAGCTGGTCACGTCGATCCCGGCCAGCTCGGCGGTGTACTCGTCGTCGCTCAGGGCCCGGAACGCCACCCCGACCCGCGAGCTCATCATGAACTGGTACATGAAGAGCGCCACCATCAGGACCCCGAGGAAGACGTAGTAGCTCGATCGCTGACCCTCCAGCACGCCGAGCCCCATCCCCTTCGTCACCAGCCCCGTCTCTCCGTTGGTCAACTCCCTGAGCCCGTAGATCAGGTTGTTGAAGATCAGGGAGAAGGCGAGGGTCACGATCCCCAGGAAGATGACCCCGAGGCCCCGGCGCACCGAGACGTAGCTGAAGAGCCCGCCCAGCGCTCCGGCGAGGAGCGTCCCGAGCACGATCGTCACCCAAGGGGACAGATGGAGCTCCCTGGTCAGCACGACGGAGACGTACGCCGCCGAGCCCGCGAGCGCGCCCAGGCAGAGGAAGAGCTGCCGCGTGTGGCCGAAGATCATGTTGAAGGCCACGGCGTAGGCCATGTAGACCAGCGCCAGGGTCGTGATCCTGGCGTAGTAGGCGCTGTCGCCGGTGGCGAGGGGGACCAGCGCGAGGGCCGCCCCCACGACGAGGAGCGCCCAGTAACCCGCAGCGACCCCGGGCTGGCTCATGTCCAGTACGCCAGCATGCCGCTCGGCCGGACGAGTATGGTGAGCATCGCCGCCGCCAGGAGGATGATGAGGGTCAGGTAGGTCCCGATGTAGAAGCTGGCGACCGCGTTGACGACCCCCAGGAGGATCCCCGCGACCAGGGTCCCGCTGACGCTCCGCACCCCCCCCACCACGGCGACGATGAGGGCGAAGATCGTCAGCTCGACCCCCATCTCGGTCCCCAGCGAGGAGAAGAGCCCCTGCGCGATCCCCCCCAGCCCCGCCAGCACGGCGCTCAGGCCGACGATCAGGGTGCGGGTGCGGGTGGCGTTGATCCCGCACAGCTCGGCCCCGGTCTCGTTCTGGATGATGGAGCGGACGGCCTTCCCCAGCAGGGTGCCTTTGAGGAAGATCGCCAGCAGGATGAACGCCAGGGCCGCGAGGGCCGACGTTGCCACGCTCGCCGTCCGGATGGTGATGCCGGCGACGGTGATGGACGGATGGGGAAGGCGCACGGTGAGCGCGGTCTCGGGGTAGCGGTAGTTGAGGTAGCCGTCCACGACGAAGGAGAGGCCCAGGGTCAGGACGAGGCCGAGCAGGAGCCGCTCCTCCCCCTTGTACCGGTAGGCCGGGAGGAGCAGAGATCGATCGACGATCAGGCCGAAGACCCCCGCGGCCAGGACGCCGAGGACGCAGGCCGCGACGACGTGCATCCCCTGGCCGATCAGGAGCGCGGCGACGACCCCCCCGACGACCGCGAACTGGCCGTGGGCGAGGTTCAGCACCCCCCCGAGGCCGTAGATGAGGGTGATCCCGACGGCGAGGAGCGAGAGCTGGAGCCCCTGGACGATCCCGTCGATGACGATGGGGATCACGGGACCTACGCCACCCCCAGATAGGCCCGCTTGATCCCGGGATCCCCCAGGAGGTCCCTCGAGGCCCCGGAGAGCTTGATCCAGCCGTTCTCCAGGACGTACGCCCGCTCGCAGAAGGAGAGCGCGAGGGGGACCTGCTGCTCGGCGAGGAGGATGGTCAGCCCCTCCTCCCTGAGCCGGGCGAGCTGGCGGTACATCTCCGCGACGAGGAGGGGGGCGAGGCCGGTGGAGGGCTCGTCCAGCAACAGGACCTTCGGCCTCGCCATCACCCCCCGGGCGATCGCCAGCATCTGCTGCTCGCCCCCGCTCAAGGTCTCCGCGCGCTGGCCCTTCCGCTCCGCGAGCCGCGGAAAGAGGCCGAAGACGAACTCGAACAGGCCGTCCCTGTCCCTCGGGTTCGCGTACGCGCCCAGCTCCAGGTTCTCCAGCACGGTCATCTGCGGGAAGAGCTCCCGCTCCGCCGGGATGTAGACGATCCCGCGCCTGGCGACGTCGGAGGTGTGGAGGCCGTCCAGGCGCGCGCCGTCGTAGAGGATCCTGCCCGCCTTCGGCCGGAGCATCCCGGCGATCGCCTTGAAGAGCGTGGTCTTGCCGGAGCCGTTCGGACCGATGACCCCCACGGCCTCGCCGCCCCGCACCTCGAGGCTGACCTCCCGCAGCACCGGGGTCTCGTCGTAGGCGACGTCGATCCGCTCGACCCTGATCAGGGCGCCTCACCCCCTCCCGAGGTACGCGTCGATCACCGCCTGGTCGCGGGCCACCTCGTCGGGGGTCCCCATCGCGATCACCTGGCCGTAGTTGAGGACCATGACCCGCTCGGCGGTCCCCATGATCGCCCTCATCACGTGCTCCACCCAGACGATGGTGACCTTCAGCTCGTCCCGGACCCGGCGGATGAGGCGCATGGACTCCTCGATCTCGGCGGGGTTCAGGCCGCTCATGACCTCGTCGATCAGGGTGACCTCCGGCCGGGTGGCCAGCGCCCGCGCCAGCTCGATCATCTTCTTCTCCTGCAGGGTCAGGCTGCGCACGGGCAGGTGCCGCTTGTCGTGGAGGCCCATGAATCGGAGGGTGGACTCCGCCTGCTCCAGCGCCGTGGAGGCCTTCGAACCCCGATCCTGGCCCCCGAAGAGGGCGCCGACCGCGACGTTCTCCAGCACGGTCATGCTGGTGAACGGGCGGGGGGACTGTGACACCCGGGCGACCCCGAGCCGGGCGACGGCGTGGGGCCGCAGGCCGGTGATGGTCCGGCCACGGAGGCGCACAGTCCCCCCGCTCGGCGGGAGGACCCCGTTGACGACGTTCAGGAGGGTCGTCTTGCCGGCGCCGTTCGGGCCGATCAGTCCCAGGATCTCCCCGCGGGTCACCTGGAAGCTGACGTCCTTGAGCGCCGCCGATCCCCCGAAGTACTTGGTGACCCGCTCCCCCTCGAGGATGACCTCACTCGGTTGGGACATAGGGCTGGGACGGGGGCGAGCGGAAGAGCACCTTCGGGCGCCAGTTCGCCCCGGGGTTGATCCCGCCGGGCGGGCTCCCCTTCTCGAAGGTGTAGAGGGTCGGCTGGACCCCCTTCATGTCCCCCGACTCGGTGTACGACAGCGTCCACCCGTACCCCTCGTAGGCGAACTTCCCGGTCCTGAGGGCGGCCGCGATGGCCTTGGGGTCAGCCGAGTTCGCCTGCCGGATCGCATCCGCCACCATCCTGACGATCACGTACCCCGAGAAGGCGTTGTGGTCGAAGAAGCGCTTGTAGGTGGCGTGGAACTTCTCGGCCAGCTTCTGGTACGCCGGGCTCGCGATGTCGCCGCAGGAGAAGTCCACGTACCGGTCGAAGACGGCGTCACCGGCCCGCTGGACGAAAAACTCCGGCGGGTACCAGGAGCCGACCACGAGCGTTTTCATCCCCAGCTCGGCGGACTGCCGGGTGATGGTCGGGTTCCCGGGCGGGTGCCCGGTGGCCACGATGAGCTCCGGATCGAGGGCCTGCATCTTCCTCAGATACGGCGTGAAGTCCTTCTCCGGGACGGGGGCGACCTCGATCTGGGTCTTCACGCCGGGGAGGGGGACGATGAACTTCTCGAAGGACGCCTTGAGGGCGTGCCCCCACTCGTAGTCGGCGAAAATGGCGCCGACCCGGGTGTACTTCCGATCCTTGATCATCTCGGCGATCGGCTCCAGCACCGTCGGTGCGGCCGGGAGACAGGTCCTGAAGGTGTAGCGCGAGCTCTTCTTGGTGATGCCATGGGAGCCCGACATGGTAAGGAAGTAGGGGACCTTCAGCGCCTCGGCCTCGCGCGCGACCGCCAGGCCGACCCCGCTCGAGATCACGCCGCCCCCGGCCACGATCCCTTCGCGCTCGACCAGGAACTTGAACGTGGTGATCCCCTCGGCCGGGTTGTTCTTGTCGTCGCGCTCCACCAGTTCCAGCGGCCTGCCGAGCACGCCGCCCTTCTCGTTCACCTCGGCGATGGCCAGCTTCATCCCGTCCCGGACGTTGATCCCCCAGGCCGTGAAGGGGCCGCTCAACGAGCTGGCGAAGCCGATCTTGATGGGTTGGGCGTCGGCGGGCATCACCGCCATCGCCAGTACCAGAACGGTCAACAGGGTTATCCCTCGTTTGATCATGCCGGAGCGCCTCCCTGAATCGTCACTCGGTCGGAAGTCCCCACCTCTGCCCCATGTCGCAGCCGCCTTTCACCCCCCCTCGCGGGCCCGTATCCCACGCCCTCTCGGGCGCCCGATTGCCGGAAACCTGCCGACCACCCGCCGGGCAGCGGGCGCCCCACGCCGGCTAATCTACCCCAGAAACGGCCGCCGCGCCAGCCCCCCCGAGCTAGTGCCACTGCACTAGCCGACTCGGAGGGGGGCCCCGCCTCCCTCCGAGTTCCCTAGCGGCCGCGGAAGCTCGGGGCGCGCTTCTCGACGAAGGCGCGGGAGCCCTCCTGGAAATCCTCGCTGGCGAACGCGATGCCGCCGCACGTCCGTTCCAGGCTCAGCCCGCCCGCCAGCGGCATCTCCAGCCCCTCGGTGACGCACCGTTTGATCAGCCCGATCGTCAGCGTGGGCCCCTGGGCCAGCGTCTTCGCGTACTCCGCGATCTTGGGCAAGAGCTCGTTCGGCTCGAAGACGCGATCCACCAGACCGATGGCGAGCGCCTCGTCCGCGGTCACCGTCTCCCCCGTGATCATCATGTGAAGGGCGCGTCCCTTGCCGACGAGCCTCGGGAGCCGCTGGGTGCCTCCCATGTTGGGGACCGCGCCGATCTTGGCCTCGACGAGCCCCAGGCGGCCGCTCCCGCGGGCCATGAAGCGCAGGTCGCAAGCCATGGCGATCTCGAGCCCGCCGCCCAGGGCGTGCCCCTCGATCGCGGCGATCACGACCTTCGGCAACCGCTCCAGCTTGTCCAGCGCCTGATGGCCCACCAGGGCGAAGGTCGTGAGGGCCTCCAAGGGCGCGCCGAGGAAGCTGTTGATGTCCGCCCCCGCGCTGAAGAACTTGGGGGTGCCCTTCACGATGACGACCTTGGCCGCGTCGAGGTATCTCACCTCCTCGATGGCCGCGTCCAGGTCCTTGAGGAAGTCCAGGTTGTAGGCGTTCGCGGGGGGGCGGTTCAGCTCGAGGAACGCCACCGGCCCGTCCAGCTTCACGCCGACGAAGTTCGTCCCCATCACTCAGGCTCCTCTCGGCTCTGCGGGATGTGAAAGCGCCCTAGAGATACTTGCGAAGCGACGTGACGTCGGGCACGTCCAGGCCGAGCTCCCGGATCAGCGGCTCGACCTCCCGGACGAACGCCTGCCGGGCCTCCCCGTTGGTCCGTCGCTTGAGGCCGAGCTCGACGTACCGGACGCTCCGCCTGGAGTCCGAGCGTCCGAACATGTCGAGGGCGGTGGCGTACCACTGGGGCAGGAGGCGCTGGACGTCGGCCCTCCCTTCGGGCGTCTTGCAGATCCTCCGGAGATTGTAAAAGCCCGCGTTGCCGTGGCCGGTCTCGTCGCGGACGATGGCGGGCGCGACTCTCGCCAGCGGCAGGTAGCTCGAGTCGATCCACTCCTCGGCCTGGAACCGCCCCACGCGGTCCGCGAGGAAGTTGAACAGCCCGAACTCCGTCCACGACTCCAGCCACTTGTCGAAGACATAGAGGTTCCGGTGCTCCCCCTCGAACTCCTGCTCGGTCACCTCGACGCCAAGGTCCCTGAGCAGCTTGTAGGCGATCAACCCGTGCCGGGTCTCCTCGGCCAGGTACTGGGCGACCTTCACCCGGTCCTCCAGGGTCGGGGCGAGGTTCGCGATGTGGGCGTACTGGGCCCACCCCTTCGGGAAGAGGAGATAGGTCTCCGTGTCCGCCTGGATCCGCAGCAGCCGGATGAGGAGATCCCGATACTCCTCGGGCATGGGATCCGTCGCCTCATATTGCGTCCTGGCGGTCTGCGTGCTCATCGCCCCTACTCCCCGGCCCGATGTTTGGAGATTCAGCGGTCGTAGGTGAAAATGATCATAGTCCGGGACGTTCGACGTGTCGAGGCCCTTTGCCGATCACGTGAGGAGCCCTCTGGATCCGGCGGCAGCAGCCCCACCGGGCCCGGAGGGGGTCCACTGGAAACTCGTCGTAACCAGTTGATTTCTATGGCACAGAAAGGAGGCCGTCTCATGACACGCGGCGTTCGTCGAGGTCCCCGTACGCTCCTCCTCGCCGTCTTCCTCGCAACCGGCCTTGCCGGGAACGCGGCGGCGGTCGAGGTCGGCCAGAAGGCCCCGGACTTCATCCTGCCTGGGACGCCTGAGAAGCCGGTGCGCCTCAGCCAGTACGCCGGGAAGACGGTGGTGGTCCTCCACTTCTACCTCGGCGACTTCCTCCCGGCCTGAGAGGCCGACCTGGCGTCCCGTCGGGACGGCTACCGAGCGTTCCAGGAGGCCGGCGCCGAGATCCTCGGCGTCAGCTCCGATGCGCCGGCCAAGCACCGGCAGTTCCAGGCCAAGCTCGGGCTTCCCTTCCCGCTCCTGAGCGACGAGAAGCGGCAAGTGATCCGGCGCTACGGGGTGCTCGACACGACCTGGAACCTGGCCAAGCGCTCCTACTTCATCATCGACCGGCAGGGGGTCGTGCGCTTCAAGAAGGTCTTCGACGACCCGACCCAGATGCTGACCAACGAAGAGCTCCTGGCCGAGGTCCGGCGGCTGGCGCGGTGAAGGGTCGCGGGCCGGGGGCCTCGCGGGCCCGGCTCAGGGGCCCTGCCAGCGCACCTTCGCCAGCTCCCCGCACTTGCCGGGATGGGCGAAGCTCAGCTCGGGCCCCTCCTGGACCCAGAACTCCTTGAGCGCGTACTGCTCGCCTTCCTGGAAGACGAACCCCTGGGGGAGCATCACCTTGGGGGTGGCCTCGGCCTTGGTCACGGGGTTCCGGATCGGCTGGAACGAGATCTTGACCCGCCCGTCTACCGCGACCTCGGTCTCCTTGCCTGCCACCCGCATCGCGATCTTCACGAAGAACGGGCCCAGGACGTGCGAGAAGGTGGGGGCGAAGATCGCCCAGGGCGGCCCCCCGGCCTCGCCCGTGAGGATCTTCGTGAGCGCCTCGCGCTGAGCCGGCGAGGCCCCCTGGTCGATGTAGATCGCGGCCACGCCGTTCCCCTCGTGAATGGCCCCCGGCCATTTGGCGGCCACGAAGGCCTTCTGCCCGTCGAGGCGGACGTCGCCATACGCCCCCTCGGCCACCTGGAAGCCGACGGCCCCCTGGCAGAAGCCCATCGTCGGCCGCGCGTTGAAGTTGCACGGGCATCCGAAGTCGCAGTTGCACGCGAGCACGTAGTCGCCGGAGATCTGCCACTTGGTCGCCATCACGTCCTCCCGCCCTTGCGGGCCGCGTGGGGTGTTCCGAGGTGTGGGGCCTTACGGCCGATGGTAGTCCTGGCCCAGGATGCGGGCAAGCGCTTTTTCGTGAACCTCACGGTCCCGCTCGCCGTGCAGCACGAAGCGGATCCGTCTGACATGATTCAGCCTCGGGGCCGTCTCGAGGATCGTCTGGAAGGCCACCTCGGCGGCCTCGCCCATCGGGTAGCCGAAGGCGCCGGTGGAGATGGCGGGGAAGGCGACGGAGTCGATCCGGTGCCGCTCGGCCAGCTCGAGGGCGTTCCGGTAGCAGCGGGCCAGCAGCTCGGCCTCCGGCCTGTCCACGCCGTAGACCGGGCCGAGGCAGTGGATGACGTGGCGGTTGGGGAGGTCATGCCCCCCGGTGAGGACCGCCTCGCCGGGCTTGATCGGGGCCAGGGGCCGGCACTCCGCCTCGAGGCCGGGACCCGCGGCCCGGTGGATCGCGCCCGCCACGCCGCCCCCGGTCCGGAGCTGGGCGTTCGCGGCGTTCACCACCGCGGTCATGTCCCGTTGGGCGGCGATGTCGCCCTTGACGCACTCGACCGTGACCCCGGCCATCGTCACCATCGATCCCCTCTCCGACCCTACGCCGCCTTCAGGGCGGAGGTGCAGTGGGGACAACGACTCGCATTGAGGTGGATGGCAGAGAGGCAGAACGGGCACTCCCCGGTTGTCGGCGCCGCCGGCAACGCCTCCTGCTGCCGTTTCAGCCTGTTGATCTGCCGGACCAGCAGGAAGATGGCGAACGCCACGATCACGAAGTCGATCACCGTGTTGAGGAACATCCCGTAGTTGATGGTGGCGGCCCCGGCCGCCTTCGCCTCCGCCAGCGTGGCGTAGCGCTGTCGCGACAGGTTGAGGAACAGGTTGGAGAAATCCAGCCTGCCGAGGAGCAACCCGACGGGCGGCATCAGGACGTCGTTGACGAAGGAGGTGATGATCTTGCCGAAGGCGACGCCCAAGATGATCCCGACGGCCATGTCGAGGACGTTCCCGCGCATGGCGAACTCTTTGAACTCTCTCAGCATCTCGGTCCCTCCCTCCTCTCACCCGGCGAGCCGCCGGACAACCCGCCGGGCCTTCAGCTCGTAGCGGGGGAGGCTCCTGACCGGCACGGCCACGGCCTCCACGCGGATGCCCAGCTCCCGCCGGATCGCCTCGCCCACCCCCTCCACGGCGCGCCGCACCGTCTCGGGGGTCGAGCCGTCGATCTCCAGGAGCAGCCGGACCTCGTCCAGCTCGGCCCGCGTGTACACCTCGATCAGGAACTCGTCCACGGCGTCGAACTGCCGGACGATCCCCTCGATGGCCGAGGGGAAGACGTTGACCCCGCGGACGATCAGCATGTCGTCCACCCGCCCAAGGATCCCGCCCGGCAGCCGCCCGAAGCTCCGGCCGCAGGGGCACGGCTCGGCGCTCCAGCGCACGCGGTCGCCCGAGCGGTAGCGGAAGACCGGCGAGCCGCCGCGGCCGAGGTTGGTGAGGACCAGCTCCCCCACCTCCCCCTCTCCGACCGGCCGGCCCGTCTCCGGGTCCAGGACCTCGGCGATGAACTCGGTCTCGTTGACGTGGAGCCCGGCCTGGGCGACGCACTCGAAGCCCCAGGCCCCGACCTCGGTCATCCCGGCGTGGTCGTAGGCGCGCGCCCCCCACGCCTCCTCGAGGCGGCGGCGGATCGCCGGGATCCCGGCCCCGGGCTCGCCCGCGTGCACGGTCGTCCGCACCCCGAGGGCGACGGGGTCGATCCCCTGATTGCGGGCGACCTCGGCGAGGTGGAGACCGTAGGAGGGCGTCGAGACGAAGGCGGTGGCCCCGAGCTGCCGCATCCAATGGAGGCGCGTCGGGGAGTCCTGGCCGCCGCCGGGGATGGCCAGGGCCCCGAGCTGGCGAGCCCCCTCGAAGGCCGACCAGAAGCCGACGAAGAGGCCGAAGGAGAACGGGAAGAAGATCCGGTCCTCGGCGGTGAGCCCCGCCCCCCGGAAGACGAAGGCCCAGCAGCGCCCCCACCAGGCCCAGGCCTCCTCGGTGTCGAGCCAGCGGAGCGGCTGGCCGGTGGTGCCGGAGGTCTGGTGGACCCGGATGTAGCGCGGGAGCGGGTAGGTCAGGTTCGTCCCGAACGGGGGGTGGGCGGCTTGATCCTCGACCAGCTCGGCCTTGGTCGTGAAGGGGAGCCGGGCGAAGGCCTCCCGGCCCCCGAGGTCCCGCGGGTCGTCGAGCCCCGCGGCCTTCCACTTCGCCCGGTAGAAACGGTTCCCGGCCCAGACCTCCTGGACGAGGCGGGTCAGCCGCTCCCACTGCCGGGCCCGCAGGCGCTCGGGGGGGAGGGTCTCGAGGGCCCGGTCGAAGCAGGGGATCCCGCTCACGGTCGGCTCCCGGCCCGCGCCGCCTCGCACGCCTCGCAGAGGCACCACTCCCGGAGCTTCCGGAAGGGGTAGATCCCGGTGCTGTGGCCGTCGCTCCAGCGGATCTGGATCGCGTAACGGCCCACCAGCGAGATCTCGAGGGCCTTGATGTCAGGCCGGATGGCGTCGGTGTCGAGGAGCCGCTGCCCGGTCAGCTCGTGGACGCAGGTGGCGCACTGGCAGTGCCCCCGGAGCCACGTGTTCGGGAAGACGGTCCTGTGGCCGTCGGCCCAGGCGATGTGGAGCTCCCGGTCCTCCACGCGCCGGATCTCGAGGGGCGTGGCGTCCACGGCCGGCCTCTCAGAGCTGGACCCAGACGCTCTTGACCTCGGTGTAGGCGTCGAGCCCCGCCTGGCCCAGCTCGCGGCCGAAGCCCGACTCCTTGAACCCCCCGAAGGGGAGCGCGGCGTCGTAGAGGTTGTAGGCGTTCACCCAGACCGTCCCCGCGCGGATGGCGCGGGCGGCCCGGAGGGCCTTCGACACGTCCCGCGTCCAGACGGCCGCGGCCAGCCCGTAGAAGGTGTCGTTCCCCTGGGCGACCCCGGCGTCGAAGTCCCGGAACGGGATCACCGAGAGGACCGGCCCGAAGATCTCCTCCCGGGCGATCTTCATGGTGTTCTGGACGCCCGCGAAGATGGTCGGCTCGATGAAGTAGCCCTTGCCGTCCCCGACCTTCGCGCGGTCGCCCCCGCATACCAGCCGGGCGCCCTCCCGCCTGCCTGCCTCGATGTAGCCGAGCACGGTCTCCATCTGCTGCCGGGAGACGACCGGCCCCATGCGTGTCGCCTTGTCCATGGGGTCGCCCACCTTGAGCCCCTTGACCCGCTCGGTGAGCTTTCCCATGAACTCGTCGTGGACCGCCTCTTCCAGGAAGAGCCGGGACCCGGCCGCGCAGACCTCCCCTTTGTTGTAGAAGATCCCGGTCAGGGCCCCGCGGACCGCGCCCTCCATGTCGGCGTCGGCGAAGACGATGTTCGGCGACTTCCCGCCCAGCTCCAGGGAGACGCGCTTCAGGGTGGCGGCCGCCTCGCGCATGATCCCCTTCCCCACCTCGGTGGAGCCGGTGAAGGCGATCTTGTCCACCCCCGGGTGGCGCACCAGGGCCATCCCGACCTTCGACCCGGGGCCGGTAACGACGTTGAAGACGCCCGGGGGCAGGCCGGCCTCCTGGCAGAGGGCGGCGAATTTGAGGGCCGTGAGCGGGGTCAGGGAGGCCGGCTTCAGGACGACGGTGTTCCCCGCGGTCAGGGCCGGGGCGATCTTCCAGGTGGCGAGGAGGAACGGGAAGTTCCAGGGGACGATCGCCCCCACCACCCCGATGGGCTGGCGGAGGGTGAAGGTGAAGGCGCTCTCGCGGAGGGCGAGGGTCTCGCCGTGGATCTTGGTCGCCCACCC
>JACPHL010000307.1 GCA_016188625.1 Candidatus Rokuibacteriota bacterium
ATCGCCGCCGTCTTCCTGGCCACCCTCGTGGCCCAGTACCTGCTCCGCTACTGGCAGGTCTACCTCATGAACTGGACCGGCCAGCGGGTCATGCACGACCTCCGCCAGGGCCTCTTCGCCCACGTGCAGCGGCTGCCGGCCCGGTTCTTCGACCGGACCCCGGTGGGACGCCTGATGACCAGGATCCTCAACGACGTGGAGGCGATCAACGAGATGTTCGCCTCTGGGATCGTCGCGATCCTCGGGGACGTCCTCATCCTGGCCGGGGTCGTCGCGGTGATGCTCCTCCTCCACTGGCGCCTGGCCCTGGTGACCTTCGCCGTGGTCCCGCTCCTCTTCCTCGTCGCCGTGGCCTTCCGGTCGCGGGCCCGCGAGGCCTACCGCGAGGTCCGCCGCCGGATCGCCCGCCTCAACGCCTACCTCCAGGAGAACCTCATGGGGGTGGTGGTGGTCCAGCTCTTCGGGCGGGAGGAGACCCATGGCCGGGAGTTCCGCCAGCTCAACGCCGAGCACCGGCAGGCCGTCTACCGCCGGATGCGCTACGACGCCCTCCTCTACGCCTCCGTCGAGGTGATCGGCTCGGCGGCCGTGGCCTCACTGCTCTGGTGGGGGGGCGGCGAGATCCTCGCCGGGCTCCTGACCTTCGGGGTGCTGGTGGCCTTCATCGAGTACACCCATCGCTTCTTCCTCCCCATCCGCGACGTCAGCGCCAAGTACGCGGTCATGCAGTCGGCGATGGTGGCCGCGGAGCGGATCTTCGCCCTGCTGGACACCCCGCCCGAGATTGTCTCCCCGCCGGCCCCCTCCCGCCCCGCGCGCACCCGGGGGGGGCTCGAGTTCCGGGACGTCTGGTTCGCCTACGAGGGCGAACAGTGGGTCCTCCGGGGGCTCTCCTTCCGCGTCGAGCCCGGGGAGCGGATCGCCCTGGTCGGGGCCACCGGGGCGGGGAAGAGCACCATCGCCAAGCTCCTCAACCGGAGCTACGACGTCGCCCGGGGGTGGATCCTCCTGGACGGCGTCGATCTCCGGGAGTGGGACCTGGCCCGGCTCCGCCGCGCGGTGGGGCTGGTCCTCCAGGACGTCTTCCTCTTCGCGGGGTCGGTCGAAGAGAACATCGCCCTGGGCGACCCGGCGCGCAACCGCGAGGCCGTCCGGGCCGCGGCCCGGGCCGCCAACGCCGAGCCGTTCATCCTCGCCCTGCCGCGCGGCTACGCGGAGGAGGTGCGGGAGCGGGGGGCCAACCTCTCCCACGGCCAGCGCCAGCTCCTGGCCGTGGCGCGGGCGCTGGCCTACGATCCCGCCGTCCTGGTCCTGGACGAGGCGACCTCCAGCGTGGATCCCGAGGCCGAGGCGCTTATCCGGGACGCCCTCGACCGGCTCCTCGAAGGGCGGACCAGCCTCGTCATCGCCCATCGCCTCTCCACCATCCAGCGGGCCGACCGGATCCTCGTCCTCCACCGGGGCCGGCTCGTGGAGGCCGGGACCCACCGCGAGCTCCTCGCGCGGCGGGGGGTCTACGCCACCCTCCACGAGCTCCAGTTCGGGGGCCAGGCCCTGCGCCCGACGCGATGACCGTCTTCGACCGGACCGTGTATCGACTGATCGGCCGGATCCCGCCGGGCCGGGTCGCCACCTACGGGCAGATCGCGACCCTCCTGGGCGCGCCCCGGGCGGCCCGGGCCGTGGGGTTCGCCCTGAAGCGCCTCCCCGCGGGGAGCCCGGTCCCCTGGCATCGGGTCATCAACGCCCGGGGCGGGATCAGCCTGCGGGCGAACCTCGCCGGCATGCTGAGCCAGCGGATCCTCCTGAAGCGCGAAGGGGTCCGGTTCGCCCGCGACCGCGTCTCGCTCGAGCGCTATCGCTGGCCCGGACCGCACCGGCGGCCCGTCGTCCGCCTGCCGGCGCTGGAGCGCCTGTAGCGGGGATTACTCATGAACGCCGGCGGCGGACGGGTGGCGCGCCGGGCGGGGCGCCCCACGCGGCGAGCCGGGGGACCCCACACGGGGCGGGGGTGGCGAGCCGCGTGGGGCTGCCCGGCGCGACAGGACCCGTCCGCCTCGCGGGAAGCCGTTCATGAAGAATCCCGGCTAGGGGCCCGACGGCGGAGAGGCACGAAATGAAGGTCGTCCCGCTCGCGGCGGAGTCCCTCGGCGTCCGCTCCATGGCCACTTACGTGGAGGCGGGGCGACTCAGGATCCTGATGGATCCCGGGGCGACCCTCGGGCCGCGCCGCTTCAATCTCCCCCCCGCCGCCGAGGAGGAGGAGGCCCTCGACCGGGCCCTGGGCCGGATCGAGAGCTACGCCCTCCGCGCCCAGCTCATCACCGTCAGCCACTACCACCAGGACCACGTCCTGACCTCGCCGGAGCTGTACGCGGGCCGCCGGGTCTGGGCGAAGGATCCCCACCGGATGATCGCCGTCGAGCAGCGCTCCCGCGCCCACGCCTTCTGGCGCGGGGTCCGGCCGACCTCCATCCTGGAGAGCGCCGAGGGGCGGACCCACGACTTCGGCGACGTCACCGTCAGGATCTCCCCGCCCCTCGCCCACGGGTCCGACGGGGGCCGGTTCGGCTTCGTGGTCGCCGTGACCGTGGACGACGGAGTCCGGTTCATTCACGGCTCCGACGTCCAGGGGCCGCTCTCGGCCGTGGCCACGGCCTACCTCCTCCGCGAGCGCCCCCAGCTCCTCTACCTCTCCGGCCCGCCGACCTATCTCGAGTTCCAGCTCGGGCGCGCCGAGATCGAGCGGGGGGTGGACAACCTCCTCCGGATCGTCGAGGCCACCGGCTGCCAGGTCATCATGGACCACCACGCCCTCCGCGACCTCGACCGCGGCCGGCGCCTCGCCCGCCTCTACGCCACCGGGCGGGTGGTCTCGGCGGCCGGCTACCTCGGTCGGCCTGACGAGCTGCTGGAGGCGCGTCGGGCGGCGCTCTGGCGCCGCGCCCGCCGGGCGAGGTGAGGGACCGGGGACGGGGCGTGAAGGCCCCCGGCGCGGCCTGGCTCTTCTGGCGCGCCCTCGCGCTGCTCGCCCTGGCCGTCCTCGCCGCGCCCGCCCGCGCGGAGACCGTTCACGTCAGGGCGGTCCACGACGGGGACACGGTCCTGCTCGCCGACGGCCGGAGGGTGCGGTACCTCGGGATCGACGCCCCGGAGCGCGGGCAGCCGTTCTACGCCGAGGCCCTGAAGCTCAACCTGGCGCTGACGGCGGGGCGGACCGTGCGCCTCGAGTTCGACCGGAAGCGGGAGGATCGCTACGGCCGCCTCCTGGCCTATGTCCACGTCGGCGAGGAGATGGTGAACGCGCGCCTCGTCCGGGAGGGGCTCGCCCACGTCTACCTCATCCCCCCGAATCTGCTTCACGCCGAGGCGCTCCTCGGGCTCCAGGCCGAGGCCCAGGCGAAGGGGCTCGGGATGTGGGGCGTGGTCCCAGGAGTACGTCCGGGTCGCCAACGTCTCCGTCCGCCCGGTGGACCTCGCAGGATACCGGCTCTCCGACCGCGCGGGGCGCACCTACGTCTTCCCCTCGGTCGTCCTCCGGCCGGGCTACGCCCTCACGCTCCTCGGCGGCCCCGGCCGGGACCAGCGGGACCCCGGCGGGCCGATCCGGCTCTACTGGGACGCCGGCCGGCCCGTCTGGAACAACCGGGGTGACACCGCCTTCCTCCACGCCCCCGACGGGCGGCTCATCGACCGCTTCGACGCCCGGCCGCGCCGCGCTCCCCCGGGGCGGGGCCGGCCTTGATCCACGGCGCGCGCCCCCGTACAATAGCGGGGTCGGCGGATCATCCACGGAAAAGGAGGGATCCTATGGCGACGGTCGAGCTGAAGGTCGGCGATCCCGCCCCGGAGTTCACACTGCAGGGGATCGGCGGCAAGGAGTGGGGCCTCGCCGAGCAGAGGGGGAAGAAGAACGCCGTCCTCCTCTTCTACGTCCTCGACTGGACCCCGGGCTGAACCAAGGAGATGCCGGCCTTCGAAGCCAGGCTGAAGGACTTCGAGGCCGCCGGTACCCAGGTCGTGGGTATCTCGACCGATTCCATCTACTGCCACGAGGCGTGGGCCAAGTCGCTCGGCGGGATCACCTACCCCCTGCTCGGCGACATCCACCGCGAGGTGGTGAAGAAGTACGGGCTCCACTGGCCGGAGCTGAACGCGAACTACCGGGCGACGTTTGTGATCGACAAGGCCGGGAAGATCCGCTTCGTCGAGCGGTACGGGAAGGGGGAGCTCCCAGATCCCGACAAGATCCTGGCCGAGGTCAAGAAACTCGGCTAGGCATTTCGGAGGGGGACTCCGTCCCGGCCGCAGACAGCCCCGGGACTCCCAGCGGGAGGTGCCGGTCCCTCGCTCCACACGC
>JACPHL010000308.1 GCA_016188625.1 Candidatus Rokuibacteriota bacterium
GACTCCGCCCGGCGCCACCCCGCCACGCGGCAGGATGGAGTCTCCATCACAGGATGGAGAAATGGGGCCCACCTCCCTTCGATCCCGAATCGATGGCCCTAGCATTGGTCAAGACCTCCAGCTCGCGATGGTCACCTGTCAACACTCCACGTAGCAATCCAGGTGCCAATCACTACAACAATAAAAACAGCTAGTTATGAACTACTGGAGAACTTGTCAGGGTGTAGTGATAAGAATCTGACCAGGGGATAGTGCACAGTCCGGGCCGTTGCGGCGCGGGGGCGCCTGGCCTATGCTGGGCTCGGATGCGCTACCGCCAGCTCGGCCGGACGGGCGAGACCGTCTCGGAGATCGGCTTCGGGGCTTGGGGGATCGGCAAGGGGGCCTGGGGCCCGGCCGACGACGGACTCTCCATCCGCGCCCTCTGCCGCGCCTTCGAGCTGGGGTTCACCTTCATCGACACCGCCCTCGGCTACGGCGACGGCGAGAGCGAGCGGCTGATCGCCCGGGCCTTCCGCGAGTACCGCGAGCGCTGCCTTGTGGCGACCAAGGTCCCGCGCAAGGCCGGCGACTGGCCGCCCAAGCCCGGGACCCCGGCGCGGGTCGCCTTCCCGCCCGAGTGGATCGTCGAGTGCACGGAGCGGAGCCTCCGGAACCTCCGGGCCGACGTCATCGACCTCCAGCAGCTCCACCTCTGGACCGACGAGTGGCTCCAGGATCCGGGCTGGCAGGACGCCGTCGCCAGGCTCCGCGACCAGGGGAAGATCCGCCGCTTCGGGGTCTCGGTCATCGACCATCGCCCGGAGACCGCCCTCGAGCTGGTCCGCTCCGGGCTCGCCGACACCGTGCAGGTCATCTACAACATCTTCGACCAGTCGCCCGCCGCGGAGCTCCTCCCCCTCTGCCAGGCCCGGGGGGTCGGGGTGATCGCGCGCGTCCCCTTCGACGAGGGGAGCCTGGCCGGCCGGCTCACCCCGGAGACCGTCTTCCACGACTTCCGCCGCGACTACTTCCGGGGGGAGCGGCTCCGGGAGACCTGCGAGCGGGTCGAGCGGCTCCGGTTCCTGGTCCGGGACGAGATCGGGACCTTGGCCCAGGCCGCCCTCAAGTTCTGCCTCTCCCACCCCGCGGTCTCCACGGTCATCCCGGGGATGCGGCGGCCCGAGCACGTCGAGGAGAACTGCGCGGCCTCGGACGGGATCCCGCTCCGTCCCGACGAGCTCGAGGCCCTCAAGGCCCACGCCTGGCCGCGGAACTTCTACCTCTGAGCCGATGAGCGCTGCCCGAGACCCGACCATCGACGTGCTGCGGGGCCTGGCCATCTTCACGATGGTCGGCGCCAACCTGGCAGGCCCCGTCCTGGCGGGGCCGCACCCGTTCTGGGTGCGGTACTACGGGTCGTTCGCGGCGCCCCTGTTCATCCTGCTCGCCGGGATGATGGTGGCGCTCTCGGGGACGACGAAGGGCTACGGGCCCGGGTACTTCGCGCGGCGGGGGGCGCTGATCCTGGGGGCTGGCGTGCTCGTGGACGTGGTGATCTGGAAGATCTACCCCTTCACCGGCATGGACGTCCTCTACCTCATCGGGCTCTCCCTGCCCGTGGCCGCGCTCCTCCGCGGCGTGAACCCCCTGTCCCGATGGGTCATCGCGCTGACCCTCTTCCTGGTGACGCCCGCCTTCCAGAATCTCCTCGGCTACACGGACTACCCCTCCGAGGTCCACCTCTGGGGCGAGCCCGTGGCCGTGGTCGCCAACCAGACGACCGTCCTCACCCACGGGGTCGTGGACGGCTGGTTCCCGATCTTCCCCTGGCTCGGGTTCGCCCTGGTCGGCGTGGCCCTGGCCGCCCTGCGGTGGCGACCGAGATCCCGGACGACCTTCGGCACGCGCCCGGTCCTCCTGGTCGGCCTCGGCCTCTGGGCCCTCGGGAGCCTCCTCTGGTGGCTCTATCCGGGGAGGCTGCTGACGCGGGAGGGGTTCAGCGAGCTCTTCTACCCGCCCACGGTCGGGTACGTCATGAGCGCCCTCGGACTGATCCTGCTGCTCTTCGCGGTCGTGGACTGGAAACCGCTGGCGCTCTACGGGCCGCTCCGGGCCCTGGGCGAATCGGCGCTTTTCCTCTACATCCTCCACCTCGCCCTGATCGAGTACCTCATCGCGCCCCGCTGGGCGGGGCAGCCCCTCGGGGCGTTCGGGGGGATCTATCTCGCGCTGCTGGCGTTCCTGATCGCCATCGCCTACGGCCTGAGGGCGCTCAAGGCGCGCTGGACGGCCCGCCCCTTCCTGCTGCGGGTCCTGCTGGGCGGGTAGCCCTCAGCCCGAGCCCGCCCGCCACTCGACGGCGCCGAGCTCCGTCAGCCTGGCGACGAGCTCGCGGGCCTGGGCCTCGCCGAGCCCCGCCGTTGCGGCCGCCTCCACGACCGAGCGCTGGCCGTCGAGCGCCTCGATCAGGCGCGCGACCGGCGCCGAGCAGCGGAGGGAGGTGACCCGGCCATACGGGGAGAGGGCCAGGAGGTAGCGGGTCGGCTCCCGGGGCGGCTCGGGCGGCTCGCCGGCGCCGGCCCGGAGCGCCGCGATCAGCGGGATCAGGTTCCACTCCAGATCGAGCAGCCGCGCGTGGGGCGAGCGGACCGGCAGCCCATCCCGAGGCGTCGCGGGGGCGCGCCAGCCGCGCGGGCCGGCCTCGACCCGGAACATCGCCCCCTCGTAGGCGACGAGGGCGGACCCGAAGGGACGGTCGGCGAGGGCGCCGAGCAGCTCGGCCTCGACCAGCCGGGCGACGGCTTCCGCGGTGGCCGGGGAGCCGAGGACGGCCTCGTCGAGGAGCGCGCGGAGCTCCACGGAGTCGAGGACCCCGAGGGGGTCGCGCCCGGCCGCCAGCGCCAGGGCCCGGCCGTAGCGGAAGAGGCGCACGATCCGCTCGCGGTAGAAGTGGCGGGCGAAGAAGCGCGCCAGCCGCCGGAGGCGCTCGGGGTCGGCGCGCCTCAAGCTCCCGGCCTCCTCGCCCCCGAGCGCCTCGGCCACGGCCGGGTCGCCGTCCCGGAGCCGCCGGCGGAGCCCGGCGTCGGTCAGGACCCGGAGGAGCGCATCGTGGAGGCTCCGGCCGGTCATACTCACTCGGAGGGGGGCTTTGCCCCCCTTCCGATACCTCCCCCCAGGATGGCGGCGGCAAAGCCGCCGCTCGAAGCGGACCGGTCAGAGCGTTGCGCCAAGATCACCGCGCCAGACCCTTACGGCGGCCGGGTACCCGCGCGGGAGGCGTCGGCCCCGAGCGGAACGTTAAGCGGAGCGGCGCGGGTGCCCGCCGTGAGTGAGCCGGGTGGGGAAGACGGATCACGGGCTCGGAACGAAGGAGGAGGGGCCCCGGCCGGCGAGCCACAGGCGGGCGCGCCGCGGAGCGTGTGGAGCGAGGGGCCGAGGCCTCCCCGCGGGGCTGTCGAGGCTGAGCGAGCGGGGCGCCCCGGCCGCGAGCCCACCCGAGTACGATGCCGGTCATGCGGGGATCCCGAAGGTGTCGCGGATCGCCCGGACGCCGGCGACCAGGGCCTCGGCGGTCAGCCCGCTCGAGAAGGCGTCGAAGGTCACCGCCCGGAGCCCGGGCGCGCGCTCAGCGGCGAAGACCGCCAGATCGAGGATCTCCCGCCCCGGCACGGCGGCGCCGATCCAGGGCCCGCCCAGCTCGGGGTCGTCCTCGACCCCGGCGACGTGAAGCTCCACGATCCGCTCGAGCGGCAGGGCCGCCAGGAACTCCCGGACCGGAACCCCCGCGTAGCGCGCCGAGAGCCAGGCGTGCGCCACGTCGAGGAGCATCCCGCACCCGCTCTCGGCGTAGAAGCGCTCGACGAAGGCGGCCTCGCCAAGCTGCGGGAGGTCCAGGTGGAGGTAGGTCGGGATCGGCTCGAGGACGAGCGGGACCCCGAGGGCCGCCTGGAGGGCGCGGGCGTTGGCGACGTAGTCCCGGAGCAGGTCCTCGGTGTAGAGCGGCGGGAAGACGTAGTCCACGAAGCGGGCGCCGTCGGTGGTGTGGACCCGCTGGAGGTGCTCGGCGGCCCAAGGGGAGCGGTAGAGGGCCAGGAGCGCGCGGGCGCGCGCCAGGGCCGCGTCAGAGAGCGGCTCGCTGAGCTGGCCGAGGAAGTCGTGGAGGAGGAGGGTGAAGCGCTCCCGGATCGCCGGGAAGTGGGGGTCGTCGGCCGCGGGCGGGTCGGCCATGGCCAGGTGCTCGATCAGGCCGTGGGCCTCGAGCGTCGCCCGGCCCAGGTGGGGGTTGTAGAAGGCCCCGATGGAGAGCCGCCCGGTCACGTCAGCCCTGAGGATGCGTCGGCCCCGGACCGCCGTAACGGCCCGGGGCCGGCGCTGGGGATTGTGGTCCTCGACCGAGGGACTCGATCAGTTGTGTCAGGTCGGGACCACTTCGGCGGAGTCAACCACCTCGAGGATGAGCTCAAGGTCCATTCGCATCCTCCTTTCCTCGAGCGGTTCCCCACCTTGCTATATAGGTCAAAAGGCCTACGGAGTGCAAGCTCTTTTCCCATATAGATTTTCCCTCCCCTTTCCCATAGTTTTCAACGATAAGACTCTTGGTTAGCCATGCCTGGGGCCCCCTTACCCCCGGGCCACGAAGGCGCAGGCCAGGGCGCCTCCGCGCCCGACGTTGACGACCTCGACCCGGCTCACCCGGCAGTGAAGCCCCAGGCGCTCCCGGACGTAGAAGAGCCCGAGCGAGGCGTAGCAGGGGGCGAAGTGGAGCGCGCCGTCCTGGAGGTAGACCATCGGCCGCCGCGCCGCCTCGACCCTTTCCTGGACGACCCAGCGCCCCGGCTCCCGGAGCGCCCGCTCGATCGCCCGCTCCCACCGGGCGGGCGGGACGGTCCACCCGAGGACGACCCCCTCGCCGCCGGAGCCCCGGTTGGGCTTGATCAGCAGGCGGTCCCGGGCCTTGCGGACGTAGCGCGGGAGGTCGATCCCCTCTCCGCCGAGGCCCTCCGTCCGCCGCGCCCGGAGGACCCGGGTCCAGGGGACCGCGGCCCGGAAGCGCGCGCGCTCCCGGGCGGAGAAGAACCGCTGGTAGGCGGGGGAGGTCAGGCATTCGAGGAGCCCCTTATGGTCGAACTCGGCGGAGAACCCCGGGACGACCGCCTGCCGCTCGAGGAGCGCCCGGAAGCCGGCGAGGCGGCGGCCGGCGGCCGGCGGATCGCCCAGGTCCTGAAACGCCACGTCGCGGTAGACCAGATCCACGGGCGCCCCCTTGAGGACCACCCCGTCGCGGTCGAGATGGAGCTGGCGCGGATCGCCGGTCGAGGCCCGCACCCCGCGGGCCCCGAAGTAGCGGGTGATCGCCGGGAGCTCGCTGTACCCCTCGCCCGGCCCCGCGGGCTCGACGAAGGCCACGCCGAGGCGCCTCCCGGGAAGCCCGAGGCGACGCGCCGTCTCGGCGACCCAGTCGAAGATGAAGGCCAGGAGGTCGGGCGGGGGCCCGAGCCCGCGGCGCTCGGCACGGGTGAGGAGGCGCGGATACACGAGCCCCTGCAGGATCTCGACCCCTGTCGCGTGGTTGAAGAGCCCGGCGAGCGCCGTGGAGTTCGTCTCGTAGAGCGCCACCCGGCCGTCGGCCGCGAGGCCCACGTCGAGCCGGATCATCAGGTCGTGGTCGCCCGCGGGCCGCTGGTAGCCGAAGAGCCAGGCCTCGGTCGTCGCGTCGAGGGGGCAGAGCTCCCGGAAGCCGAGCGCGCCCGCGCGGTAGAGCTCGGGCGCCTTCGCCTGGAAGCGGTGGACGCCGCGCGCCAGCTCGGCGAGCGCGGGGAGGAGACGCCGGGGCACGAGGAACGGCGTGAGGGCGATGGGGTGGGGGGTCGGCCGCGCGCCGGGGCGGGTCCGGTGAAGCAGGGCGCGCTCGCGCTCGGCGGTCTCGACGCGGCGGCGCAGGGCCTCGCGCTCCCGTCCCGGGAGGCCCTGGAGCCGCTCCCAGAGCCGCGCCTCGACCGGGTGAGCGCCGTCACCCTCGGGGCTCACGGCGGCGGGGCGGGGGCGGCCTCGGCGCGGGCGGCGGCCCTGACCATCCACTCGATCCCCTCCCGGCCCTCGGCGGACTCGGCCGGCACGTACTCCTCGACGAAGACGAACGCCGGGAGGAAGAGCCGGCGGATCTGGGCCCGGGTCGCTGGGAAGGGCGGGCCGCCCGTCCCCTCGCGGACCGGGAAGAAGCAGGCGAGGAGCCAGCCGTCCGGCTTCAGGAGCCGGCGGACCAGCCCGACGTACTCCTCTCGGCGCAGGGGGTCGATGGCGCAGAAGCAGGTGTACTCCCAGACCCCGTCGAAGAACCCGGCGTAGTCCCGGCCGAGGGCGAAGACGTCCCGCTGCTCGAAGACGATCTCAAGCCCCTCCGGCTCGGTCAGGGCGTGGGCCTCCCGGATCGCCCGGGCGGAGAAGTCGAAGCCCCAGACCCGATAGCCGAGCCGGGCGAGGAGCCGGGCGTCGTGCCCCCGGCCGCAGCCCAGGACCGCTATCGAGCCACGGGGCGGCGGGCTCCGCCGGAGGTAGGCCTCGAGCGGCGGGGTCGGCCTGCCCAGCTCCCACCGGTCGCCGCCCCGGTCGTAGAGCCCCTCCCAGAAGGACGGCTCGTTGATGGTCATCGATCCGCAGCGCGCCGGTCACCCCAGCCGGTAGAGCGGGGCCAGGGCCTTGAAGGTGGCGACGGCGAGCGTCCGGTAGTCGTCGGGGCCCCACCCCACCACCTCCGCCTCGTCGGCCCGCCGCCCCAGGACAAGCTGCCCGTCGCGGGTGCGCGTCAGCTCGTCGGCCAGTCCCACGAGCGCCTCTGTGGAGAGGGCGGCCAGGAGCGCCGCGGGCTCCTCGTCGTGCTCGTTCCGGAACCAGGCGAGCCCGCGGGCCTGTTTGAGGGCCGGCGCCAGCTTCGGGGCCTGCCGCTTCCATGCCGCCGCCCAGCGCGTCTTCTCGGCGTACTCCGGCCCGACCTCGAAGAGGAAGCGGGTCGCGCGGCGGGAGATCGCCACCTTGAAGTGTGGCGCCTTCTTGTAGCCGCGCCGGCCCGGGCCGAAGGCGACCCAGGTGTCGTCGGGCGGGTTCACGGTCCGGCGCGCGTGCTTGGCGACGTGGGCGAAGACCTCGTCGCCGGTGAGGCGGGCTAGCTCGGGGAGGAGGGCCTCCCCCAACGCCTCGAGCTTGGGCCGGACCTGGCTCTTGATGGCGCCCATCCGCCCCTGGAAGCCGGAGATGGCGAAGACCTGGAAGTCCCTGGCGCTGAACCGTTCGAATCCCATCGCGCTCCCTCCTCGCTCGGATGCTCGACGGCAGGTATTGTACGCATTGCTCCGACACATGCCTAGGACCCCCCGTGGGGCCCGCGCTTGTCGGGCCGGCGGAATCCCAGTATAGTTTAAAGGCTTCGGCGGTTCGCCGCCGGGGCAGCCCAAGGGGACCGGGCCGTGAACGCGACCGTGAGAGTGGGGATCATCGGGGCAGGCGTCCTGGGGAGCGCCCTGGCGCGAGCCCTCGCCGCCCGCGGCTACCCGGTCGTCGCAGTCGCGAGCCGGCGGCTCGAGGGCGCCCGGGCCCTAGCCGAGGCCGTCGGCGCCGAGGCGGTCCGCGCCGCGCACGAGGTCGCCGCCAGGGCCGACCTCACGTTCCTGACCCTCCCGGACGACCAGATCGGGCC
>JACPHL010000309.1 GCA_016188625.1 Candidatus Rokuibacteriota bacterium
AGGACATGGGTCTTCCGACTTTCGAGTGGGTGCTGGGGCCCCGCCGGGGGTTCCCGGCGAGCGAATTCGGGCGAGCCGTGTGGCCGTGCGCAGCGCAGGGCGGGGCGGAGCGCGCCGGCCCGACACCGCTGACCTCCGGTCGGGCCCGCGACGTACTCCCCCTCCGGGGGCTGGGGGGTCGCGCGGAGCCCCGCCCGAGCCAGCTACGGCCACCTAGGCGAGCCCGTTGAGCGAGCGGGAACCCCCGGCGGAAGGCCTCACCCACATGATTCCTGGAGTGCCAAAGACATGAAGGGTTGGCGCCTCCTGATCTCTGAGCCCCTCGACGGGGCGGCCAACATGGCCGTGGACGAGGCGCTCCTCCTCGGCCGGATCGCGGGGCAGGCCCCGCCCACCGTCCGCTTCTTCTCCTGGGAGCCGCCGACCGTCTCGCTCGGCTACGGCCAGCCGGTGGATGAGCGGATCAACCTCGATGCCTGCCGGCGCCTGGGGGTCGGCCTGGTCCGCCGCCCCACGGGGGGGAGCGCGGTCTACCACGACACCCGCCTCCGCGAGGTGACCTACAGCGTCGTGGCCTCCGCCGAGGAGTTCCCCGGGGCGGACGACCTCCTCGGGACCTACCAGGTGATCGGCCGGGGGCTGGCGGCCGGCCTCCGGAAGGTCGGCGCCCCGGCGGAGCTGGTCCCCATCGGCAAGGCGGCGCGCGGCGCGAGCGCGCCCGCCTTCTGCTTCGCCCGGACCGGGAGATACGAGCTGGTGGTGGGCGACAGGAAGCTCGTGGGGAGCGCCCAGCGGCGGCAGGCGGGCGCCTTCCTCCAGCACGGCTCGATCCTGCTGGACGCCGACCTCGAGCGCCTCCGGCTCCTCTTCCCCGGTGAGGAGGGCGCCGATCCGCTGGCGGGGATGACGACCCTGGCCGCCGTGCTCGGTCGCCTCGTCACCTTCGACGAGCTGGTCCCGGCCCTGGCGGCCGGCATGGGGGAGGGGCTCGGGGTCGAGCTGGTCCCGGGCGGGCTGACCCCCGAGGAGGCGCGCCTGGTCGAGGCTCTGATCCGGGAGAAGTACGGGACCGAGGCCTGGAACCTCCACGCCCACGCCGCGGCCGCCCTCGCCGCGGAGCCAGCCTCCCTGCGCCCGAGCTGCTAGGAAACTCGGGGGTTCCGCTCGGGACCGACGCCTCCCCGGAGGGCCGGTGGCTCTTCAGCGCGCGCGGTGGGGCGTGTTGACAGGCCCCGGGTTTGCCGCTAAGCTGAGGCCTTCCATGAGAGAGTACCCCGAAACCCCGATCGTCGGGGTCGGCGCCTTCGTGCTCCAGGATGACCGGGTCCTCCTGGTCAGGCGCGGCCGCTCCCCCGCCCGCGGGAAGTGGAGCGTCCCGGGCGGCCGTGTCCGCGTCGGCGAGTCGGTGGAGGCGGCGCTCCTGCGGGAGGTCCAGGAGGAGTGCGGGATGGCGATCCAGCTGAAGGGGCTGGTGGGGGTGGTGGAGCGGATCATCCCGGACCCGGCCGGCCGGGTGCGGTACCACTACGTCCTCATCGATTACCTGGCCGCCCCCCTCGCGGGCGAGGCGCGGGCCGGCTCGGACGCCGAGGCGGTCCGGTGGGTCCCCGTGGAGGAGGTGGGCCACCTCGAGCTGACCGAGGGGCTCGAGGCGATGCTCGAGAAGGCCCTCGCCCTCGAGGCCTCCCTGAGCGGGCAGGGGAGCGGGCCCGGCTCGCGAGCCGACTCCAATGGCGGTTGACCTCCACACCCACACCACGGCCTCCGACGGCTCGCTGAGCCCGAGCGAGCTGGTCCGGGAGGCGGCCCGGGCGGGGGTCAGGGTCCTCGCCATCACCGACCACGACTCGACCGACGGGCTCGCCGAGGCCCTCGCCGAGGCCCGGCGGCACCCGCCCCTCGAGCTGGTCCCGGGAATCGAGCTGAACACGGAGGCCGACCGCTTCGAGATCCACATCCTGGGCTACTTCATCGACTGGGAGGTGGGCTGGTTCCAGGAGGTCCTCCGGGGGTTCAGGGAGGAGCGTCGCGGCCGCGTGCACCGGATGGCCGAGCGGCTCGCCGCGCTCGGGATACCGATCGACCCCGAGGAGGTCTTCGCCCTGGTCCGGGAGGGGTCGGCCGGCCGCCCCCACGTGGCCCAGGTCATGGTCCAGCACGGCTACGTCGGCTCGGTCGGCGAGGCCTTCGACCGCTACCTCAAGCACGGGGGCCCAGCCTACGTCTCCTACCAGAAGCTCCCCCCCGAGGAGGCGATCGCCCTCATCCGTCGGGCCGGGGGGGTGCCCGTCCTCGCCCATCCCGGCTTCATCGACCAGGACGATCTGATTCCCCGGCTCGCCCGCGCCGGCCTGGGCGGGGTCGAGTGCTACTACGCCGCCCACACCCCGGCCCAGATCGCCACCTTCCTCCGGCTCACCCGGGAGCTCGGGCTGGTGGCGACGGGGGGGTCCGATTACCACGGCCCCCGGGTGACCCCGGACGGCCGGGTGGGGACGCCCCGCGTCCCCTACGAGGTCTACCAGACGCTCCTGGCCGCCCCCCGCGGAGCGTGAAATTTCGCTTGACAATCCGGGGCGCTGCCCCTAAGATCGCCGCCACCATGGGTTGTTCGATGGCGGGCCTGACGGCGTTCGGCTTTTACTATTTTAGCCGCCGTCTGCCCGCCGGCCCAGCGGCATAGCCGGAGCGATCGGAAAGGGCCACGGGCAGACGGAAAACGCCCGTGGCCCTTTTTGTTTGCCCGGGCGCTGCCGTCGGAATCGTCCAAGGAGGACCGGTCATGATCATCGTCCTGAAAGCGGGCGCCACCGACCAGGAGATCGAGCACGTGACGCGTCGGATCGAGGAGCTGGGCTTCCGCCCCCACGTCAGCCGGGGGGAGCTCCGAACCATCATCGGGGCCATCGGGGACGACCGCTTCAAGACCCAGCTCCAGGCGCTGGAGGCCCTGGAGTACGTCGAGAGCGTGGTGCCGATCCTCCAGCCGTTCAAGCTGGCCTCCCGGGAAGTCCGGGGGAGCGACACCCAGATCGACGTGAACGGGGTCAGGATCGGCGGCCGGTCGCTCTGCGTCATGGCGGGGCCGTGCTCGGTGGAGTCGGCCGAGCAGCTCATGGGGGTGGCCGAGCAGGTCAAGGCCGCCGGCGCCCACATCCTCCGGGGCGGGGCCTTCAAGCCCCGGACCTCGCCCTACGCCTTCCAGGGCCTCGAGGAGGAGGGGCTCGAGCTGCTGCTCGAGGCCAAGAAGCGGACCGGGCTGCCCGTGGTCACGGAGGTCCTGGACACCACCAAGGTGGAGGTGACCGCCCGCTACGCCGACATCCTCCAGATCGGGACCCGGAACGCGCAGAACTTCTCGCTCCTCAAGGAGGTGGGCCAGTGCGGTAAGCCGGTCCTCCTCAAGCGGGGAATGGCCGCGACCATCAAGGAGTGGCTCCTGGCGGCCGAGTACATCCTCGCCCGGGGCAACCCGAACGTCATCCTCTGTGAGCGGTGGATCCGGACCTTCGAGACCACGACCCGGTTCACCCTCGACCTGAACGCGGTGCCGGTCATCAAGACGCTCTCCCACCTGCCGGTGCTGGTGGACCCGAGCCACGGGACCGGGCACTGGGAGTACGTGGGGCCGATGGCCAGGGCCGCGGTGGCGTGCGGGGCGGACGGGGTGATCATCGAGGTGCACGGCAAGCCCGAGGAG
>JACPHL010000035.1 GCA_016188625.1 Candidatus Rokuibacteriota bacterium
GGACAAGAACCCGGCCAACTACAGCCGGTACATTGACCGGACCCTCGACGACCTCTACGAGAAGCAATCTCGGGCCGAGGACCCCGAGGAGCGGAAGAAGTACATCCGGCAGTTCGAGAAGCGGCTCCTCGACGAGGAGGCCCACTATCTCATGACCCTCCAGTGGCATCGGATCATGCCGCACTCGAGTAAGGTGCACGGGTTCAAGACCACTCCGAGCCACTACCTGAACAACACGCTCGATCAGGTCTGGCTGGCTGAGTAGGCCGCGCGGGGGAGAGGGCGGCAGCGCCCTCTCCCCCGGCTTCCCGCCCTGTGGAAGTACGTCCTGAAGCGCTTCTTTCTGATGTTCCCCACGCTCCTCGGCGTGGCGGTCCTGACCTTCGTGCTCCTCCGCATCGTCCCAGGCGACGTGGTTGAGGCACGGTACGTGGCGGCCGGCCAGGGGCAGTTCTTCTCCAAGGAGCTGCTGGCGCAGGAGCGGGCCAAGCTCGGTCTCGACAAGCCTCTCTGGCGGCAGTTCGTGGACTGGATGTGGGGGATCGTTCGCCTGGACCTCGGGACCTCCATGTGGACCGGGGCTCCGATCACCCAGGAGATCAAGCTCCGCTTCGCCCTGTCCCTCCAGGTCGCGATCATGGCGAGCATCGTCGCCACGCTGCTGGCGATCCCGCTGGGCATCGTGGCGGCCCTGAAGCAGGACACCTGGGTGGACTACGCCGTCCGCGTCTTCTCCATCGCGGGGCTGGCGACGCCGTCCTTCTGGCTCGGGATCCTGATGATCCTGGGCTTCCTCATCATCTTCCGGTGGCTCCCGCCGATGGTCTACACGCCCTTCTGGGTCGACCCGTGGCAGAACCTGGCCCAGCTCATCTGGCCGGCGCTGGCGGTCGGCTACCGCTACTCGGCGGTCGCGACCCGCATGACCCGTTCGACCATGCTGGAGGTCCTGCGGGAGGACTACATCCGGACGGCCCGGGCCAAGGGACTCTGGGAGCAGCTGATCCTTAAGCGGCACGCCCTGAAGAACGCGATACTCCCCGTCGTCACCGTCATCGGCCTGGAGTTCGCCTTCCTCCTCGGCGGCCTGGTGGTCACCGAGCAGGTCTTCAACCTGAACGGGCTGGGACTCCTGTTCGTCGAGGCGATCGCCCGGCGCGACTACACGCTCACCCAGGCGCTGGTGCTCCTGGTCTCGTCGGCCTTCATCGTCGTCAATTTCCTCATGGACGTCATGTACGCCTGGCTCGACCCGCGCATCCGGTACCGCTAGAGATGGCCATCCGGGTTCCCCTCGACACCACCGTGGAGGCCGCCCGGGCGGAACACCGCCGCGGCTGGATGACCGTGGCGCTCGCCTTCTGTCGTCGCCGCTCGCTGGGTGCCGCGGGCGCCGTGGTGGTGCTGCTGATGATCGCCGTGGGCCTGACGGCCACCCTCATCGCACCTTACGACCCGCTGGCGGTGGACTTCGGGGGCATGCTCGCGCGGCCCTCGGCGGATCACTGGCTGGGGACCGACGCCTTCGGCCGCGACGTGCTCTCCCGTCTGATCTATGGCAGCCGCACCGCCCTCATGGTCGGCTTCGGGGCCGCGTTCTTCGGGGCGACGGCCGGCGCCATCCTGGGCGTGGGGAGCGCGTATTTCGGCGGGCGGGTCGACCTCTACCTCCAGCGCCTCATGGACGTCTTCATCTCCTTCCCGCTCATCATCCTCGCCCTGGCCATGGTGGCCATCCTCGGCAACAGCCTCCCCAACGTCATCACCGCCATCACCATCCCGATGATCCCCCGCTGCGCGCTGGTGATTCGCTCCAGCGCCCTCTCCATCCGCGATATGCCGTACGTGGACGCCGCCCGCACCTCGGGCTTCGGCCACGCCCGGATCATCCTCCGCCACATGCTCCCCAACGTCATGGCCCCCTACCTGATCATGCTCACCGCCTTCCTGGGCCAGGCGATCCTCCTGGAGGCCTCGCTCTCCTTCCTCGGCCTCGGCGTCCAGGAGCCGGTCGCCGCCTGGGGGCTCATGCTCCGAGGGGCCGCGGTCGATTTCGCCGAGACCGCGCCCTGGATGGCGATCTTCCCGGGGCTCGCCATCAGCCTCGCTGTCTTCGCCTTCAACCTCTTCGGCGACTCCCTCCGCGACGCCCTCGACCCCCGCCTCCGCGTCCTTTAGACTCGGAGGGGGGGCAAGGCCCCCCTCCGAGCTTAGCAGCGGGGGCGGCGGGCGACCGCGGGGAGCGCCGGGAGCAGCTCGCCGTAAAGCTCGGTCACTCGCCTGGCGATGCACGGCCAGCGGAACCGGCGCGCCCACCGGGCGGCCTGGCGGCCGAGGGCCAGGCGGCGGGGCTCGTCGCGGAGGAGGGCGCCGATCTCGCGGCCCAGGGCGACCGGGTCGCCCTCGGGGACCAGGGCGCCGGTGACCCCCTCCCGGATCGTCGCCGCGAGCCCGTCGACCCGGGAGCCGATGACCGGGACGCCGCAGGCCATCGCCTCGAGCGCCACCATCCCGAACGATTCATAGAGCGACGGCACCAGGCAGAGGTCGGCCGCCGCGTAGTAGTCGGGGAGGACGTCCTGGGGCCGGGCCCCCAGGAACTCGACCCACCCCTCGACCCCGAGCTCCCGGGCCAGGGCCCGGAGGCGACGGGGCTCGCCGTCCTGGGCCCACCGCTCCTCGATCCCGCCCCCGACCACGAGGATCCGGAGCGCCGTCGCCCCGAGGCCGTCCGCCCTGAGGAGCGCCAGGGCCCGCAGCAGGGTCTCCACCCCCTTGATCGGCACCAGGCGTCCGACATAGAGGAGGATCCGCTCCGCGCGGAGGCCGAGCCTGGCCCGGGCCTCGCGGGGGTCGCGGGGGTGAAAGAGGTCAAGATCGACCCCGCAGGGGATCACGGTGACCCGCTCGGGATCCGCCCCGTAATGCCAGCGGAGGTGCGCCCGCTCGACGGGGTTGGCAGCGACGAGCCGGTCCGCCGCCCGGGCGATCCTCCGCTCCTCGGCGAGGCGCAGGAGCGGCTCCAGCTCGTCGGGGCGGCGGGCCACCCGGTTCTTCTGGGCCCCCAGGGTGTGGAACATGTGGACGACCGGGACGCGCCAGCCGGCCCGGAGCGCGAGCGCCACCACCCCCGAGAGCCAGTAGTGGCTGTGGAGGAGGTCGTAGCGGAGTCCCTCGGTCGCGCGGAAGGCCTCGACCCCTTCGGCGAAGGCCCCGAGGTGCTCGTGGACCTCCGCCTTCGGGATCGGGGCGGGCGGGCCGGCCTCGATGTGGACAACCCGGGCGTTCGGGCCGAGCGGGACGACCTGAGGGACGGCCCGGTTCTGGGAGCGGGTGAAGACGTCCACGGCGAAGCCGAGCCGCCCCAGCTCCCGGGCCAGCTCGCGGACGTAGACGTTCATCCCCCCGGTCTCCTTCCCGCCGAGGGCCGCCAGGGGGCAGGTGTGGACGCTGAGGAGGGCGAGCCGGGTCATCGGCGCCGGAGCCTCACGGCGAAGACGTCGGCGGGGACCGCCCCGAAGCCGTATTTATAGGGCTCCTCGCCCCGGAGGAAGTCGTAGCGCCGACGGCCGCGGCCGATGGCGTCCCGGATGGAGGCAGCGATCAGCCCCACGCCGGGGCTCAGCCGGGCCGCCTCGGGATCGAACCCCGAGTTGTAGAGGCTGACCCTGCTGCCGTAGTCCAGGCAGAGGAGCGAGGCCGCGGGCCGCCCCTCCACCCAGAGGATCCAGAGCGCGAGCCACCCCGCCCGGGCGAAGGCCAGGGCCACCGCCCGGAAGAACCCCTCCATCCGCGCGTCCATGAAGCGGGCCTTGCCGGCCTTGGACTTCCGGTGGAGGCCGAGGAAGGTGTCGAGGACCGCCGCCACCGCCGCCGGGGTGGTCAGGGCGCTCGTGCGGGCCTGCCGCGTCTCGAGGCGGCGGAGCTTTCTGCGGAGCTCGTGCCGGTCCTTCCCGGAGAGCCGGGCGAGGTAGGCCTCCCAGCTCTCGGGGAGCTCGACCACGGGGCAGCGCTCCTCGCGCTCGACCTCGACGGCGAGCCCCCACGCCCTGGCGAGGCCGGGGAGGAGCTGGAGGGAGGGGGAGGCGGCCGGCAGGCAGTGGAGGTCCAGGAGGTCCCAGCGCAGCTCAAGGAGGCTCGGGAGGAGGGCCTTCCAGATCTCCTCCTCGCCGACCAGCCGGAGGACGGTCCGCCCCCCGGCCTCAAGGCCGTAGAGGGGGAGGAGCCCGATCGGCGTCTCCCCGTCGCGGACGACGAAGAGGGCGAGCGGCCCCGGGCCGAAGGCCTCCCACCAGGCGGTCTGCCACTGCCAGGTGAGGAACGGGACGTCGGTGGCAGAGCGGGCCAGGAGGCCGTTCCAGGCTGTCTCGTCGAGCCCCCCTGCCCCCCAGGCGGAGAGCCGCTCCACCCTCACGCCTGCCGCCCTTTCACCCGGTCTCCCGTCCGTCCGGCGCCGTCCCGCCCTCCGCCGGGGCTACGGGAGGTCGTCCCCTGCCCCGCCCTGGGTCTCGTCGCGGCCGACCTCCTCCTCGAGCGCCTCGTCCACCACCTCGCCGAAGTCCTCGCCGAGGTCGTCGCCGAGCTCCGACCCCATCCGCTTCATCCAGCGGGCGACGCTCTTGGGGTCGTCCTCGTCGAGGTCCCCCAGGCGGCCGGGATCGGCCAGGGCCTCCAGGCGATCCTCCTCGGACTTCAGGGTGGCGAACCGCGACATGAGGCGGGTCAGCCGCTCCCCCCCGCAGCGCGGGCAGCGCGGGGTCCCGGGGGTCGAGACGCTCAGGACGAGCAGGCTCACCCGGCGGCGGCAGTCGTGGCAGTGGTACTCGTAGATCGGCATCGCATCCTCGCGCCGGTGATCATTCTATCCCGCGGGGTCCCGGCCGGCAAGCCCGCGCATCGGATCATGCTCGACGCCACACCCCCCCGGCCCCACGACCCATTCAGAAAAATGAGGCCTTTGCTCTATGGACTCGGCCCTCGTCGGGGGGTATCGTGGCCCCGACGTCGTCTGATATGTCTGAATCGATGGGACTCATATGTCACTTACCATTCGTGATGTGACGGCAACGTGAGCTCCGGCCGGGAGGCGCTCGTGCCCGTCGCGCGGCTACCACGAAGAGGCCAGCGGCCTGAAGAAGTGATCCCGAGCTCGAACGGCCGAGCCATCAAGGGGTCTCGCCCGAGGCCCGGATCCCGGGGGGCCGGCTCACGGACGGATCCCCCCCGAAGCCGCCTGTTATCTGAACGCGCCTACCTCGAGCTCCGCCGACGGATCATCTTTCAAGATTTCAAAGGCGGGCAGGCCCTGGACGAGATGTCGGCGGCCCGCGCCCTCAGGCTGGGCCGCACGCCCGTTCGAGAGGCGATCCAGATGCTGGCGAGGGACGGGCTGGTCAGGGTGTACGCCCGACGGGGAACCTTCGTGTCCGAGATGGGCCTGGAGGTCCTCCGCCAGGTGTGCGAGACCCGGGCGCCGATCGAGGAGCATGTCGCCCGGCGCGCCGCGCTGCGGGCCGAGGCCGCCGACATCGAAAAGATGCGCGGAGCCCTCGCGGGGGTTAACGCGCTGATCGAGCAGAGGCTCTTCCGGAATCTGGTCGAGGCCGACGAGCGATTTCACCTGGCGCTGGCGGAGGCCGCGAAGAATCCCCTGCTGCAGGAGCTGGTCGTCAAGCTCCACGGCCTGGCCATCCGATTCTGGTACCCCACGCTGACGCAGCGGTCCCTGGACGACATCCGCGAGGAGATGGCGCTGCACCAGCACGTCCTGGCGGCCGTTGAGGATCACGATCCGGATAGGGCGGCCCGGGCGATGCTCACGCTCGTGGGTGGTTTCTTTCACAGGGTCACCGAGGTCCTGAAGGGGACCCCGCCGGGCGCCACCGCGTGACGCGGGTGGCCGGCAGGAGGGGGAGGGCGAGGCCATGGACCTTCGCGCGTTTCTGACGGACCTCGAGAAGGCCGGGGAACTGATCCGCATCCGGAGGCCGGTAGATCCCCGGCACATCTCCGCCCTGACGGCCCAGTCCAAGAAGGGGGTCTACTTCGAGAAGATCCGCGGGTACGACATGCCGGTGGTGGCGGGGCTCGTCGGCACCATGGACCGATTGGCGGTGGGGATGCACGCGCCCAAGGGGGCCATCGGGCGGCGCGTCTCCGAGGCCGTGCAGAAGCCGATCCCCCCCGAGGTGGTGAAGGAGGGGCCGTGCCAGGACGTGGTCCTCACCGGGACGGAGGTGGACCTCACCCGGCTTCCCCTGCCGCTCCAGGGCGAGATCGACGGAGGGCCCTACATCTCGGCGGGCATGACGATCGCCAAGGACCCCGAGTACGGCCGAAACGCCGGCTTCTACCGGTTCATGTACAACGACCCGACCCACCTCGGGATCGGGCTGACGGGCCCGTCGGACCTCCGGCTCTTCTACCAGCGCGCCCTCTCGGCCAAACGACCCGTCCCGATGGCCGTGGCGATCGGAACCCATCCCTCGGACATGGTCGCGGTGACCTACAAGGCCCCCGTGGGGTACGACGAGCTCGCCATCGCGGGAGGGTTGTGGGGCGAGCCGCTGGAACTGGTCCGGTGCAAGACCATCGACGCCGAGGCCCCGGCCAACGCCGAGATCGTGCTGGAGTGCGAGATCCTCCCCACCGGGTTCACCGTGGACGAGGGGCGGTTCGGCGAGTTCACCCGCTTCGTGGGAGAGCTGGTCCAGATGCCGCTGGTGGAAGTCAAGGCGATCACCCACCGGCGGGACGCCATCTTCCAGGTCATCCACATGCCCTGGGAGAACATCGTCCTCGACGTTCCGGTCTATGAGGCGATCGCCTGGAACATCCTGACGACCGCCGGCATCGAGGCCACGGCCATCAACGTCACCACGGGCGGGTGCGGGCAGTTTCACGTGGTGGCGGCCATCAAGAAGCGCGGCGGGGAGGGAAAGAACGCGGTGCTGGCGCTCCTCTCGGCGGCCTCCTTCAAGTACGCGGTGGTGGTGGACGAGGACATCGATATCTTCGACCCCGACCAGGTCGAGTGGGCGATCTTCTCCCGGGTCCAGGCCGACCGCGACGTGATCATCGTCCCCGGGGCGCGGGCCAAACCGCTGGACCCCTCGCTCCCTCCCGCCAAACCCCCCGCCCTCCCGCTGGGCGCCAAGCTGGGGATAGACGCCACCATCCCGGAATACGCCTACAAGGAGCGTTACACCACCATCACCTACCCGTTCATCAACGACGTGAAGCTGGAGGACTACCTCGACTGAAAGGGGAAGCGATGCCACCGCCGAGCGAGATCGATCGGCTCGCGCAGCGTATCCTGGCCCTGGCCCGCCGGGGCCCGATCTTCTACTACGACATCCTCCGAGAGCTCCGGGACGAGGACTATCGCGCGATCATGCTCGCCTTCGGCCAGATCCGGCAGCAACAGCTCTTCGGGCGCGACGACAAGGGCTGTTACGTCCTGGCCGAGACCGGGAGGGAGGAGGGAGCCAAGGCATGAGGCAGGATCTCCGCTCGTTCGTGGAGGAGTACGGAAAGAGGTATCCCGGGGAGCTCGTCCGCGTCACCGAACCGGTCGATCTCCGGTTCGATCTCCAGGCGATCGCGCTGGAGCTGGAGCGCCGCCGCCGGTTCCCCATTCTCCTGTTCGAGAATGTGGTGGGGCACGACATCCCGGTGATCTGCAACGTCATGGCCAGCCGGCGCGCCTTCGCCGCCGCCCTCGGGGTCGAGGAGGCGCAGATGCATTCCGAGTACTCCCGCCGGCTCACCGAGTACATCAAGCCGGTAGTGGTCCAGGACCCGCCCTTCCGCCACACGATCATGAAAGGGGATCGGGTGGACCTGTCGAGACTGCCCATCCCGACCTATTTCCCGGGTGACGGCGGCCCCTATATCACGGCGGGCATGATCGTGGCCAAACACCCCGACACGGGGGGCGAGACCGAGGGCTACCACCGCTGCCAGGTCAAGGGGCGGGACAGGATCGGGATCAGCCTGCACTCGCGCCGGCGGATGTTCGAATACCAGCGGCTCGCCGAGGCCCGCGGGAGGAACCTGGAGGCCGCCATCGTCCTCGGCCTGCACCCGCTCATCGGGATGGGCTCGCTGGCCTACCCGCCGCCTGAGATCTCCAAGTTCCAGGTGGTCGGCGGGCTGTTCCGGGAGCCGCTGCAGATCGCCCCCTGCGAGACCATCGACCTGATGGTCCCGGCGTGGGGAGAGATCGTCATCGAGGGCGAGATCCTGGCCGGGGTCAGGGAGAAGGAGGGGCCCTTCGGCGAGTTCACCGGCTACTTCTCCCGTCGGAGCACCGAGCACGTGCTCATGGTCAGGGCCATCTGCATGCGCGAGCGCCCGTGGTACCAGTCCATCAACTCCGGGCGGGCGCCGGATCACATCCTGCCGCTCGGCGTCCTCCGAGAGGTGGAGATCCGGAACGCCGTCAGCCGAGTGATCCCCAACGTCAAGGCCGTCCACGTTCCGACCTCGGGGTGCGCGGCCTTCACGGCCTTCGTCTCCATCAAGCAGACCCGCCCGGGCGAGGCCAAGCATGCCATCCCCATCGTCTTCGGGGTGGATCACTACCTGAAGCTCGTGGTGATCGTGGACGACGACGTGGACGTCTTCGACGAGTCCGAGGTCCTCTGGGCCCTGGCCACTCGCGTGCAGGCCGACCGCGACCTCGTCGTCATCTCGGGCAGTCTCGGAGCGATCCTCGACCCGTCGGCTACCGAGCAGGGGCTGACCGCGAAGATCGGCATCGACGCCGCCAGGCCATTCGGCCAATCCTTCCCCGAGAAGCTCCTCATGAGCCCTGAGAAGCTGGTATGGGCCCGCGAGGTCGTGGACCGGATAGGCGGGTGACGGGGAGATGCCGTGACGCTGGCCCTCGGTGTGGCCGATCGCGGGTCCGTCATGGAGACCGGGTGGATCGCCCCCTCCCGGGCGATCCCGTGTGTCAACCGGATGTGCGCTCGGGGAGGATAGGTCATGCCTACGCGTCTCGTCGTCGGAATCTCGGGGTCCAGCGGGGCCCTTTACGGCATCCGCCTGCTCCGGGTCCTGGCGCGCCGGCCCGAGATCGAGACCCACCTCGTCCTGACCAACCCGGCCAAGCGGACGATCCTGCACGAGACCGAGTTCACGATCCCGGAGGTCGAGGCCCTGGCCACCTGCGTCTACGACATCCGCGACATCGGCGCCGCCATCGCCTCGGGGTCGTTCAAGACCGTCGGGATGGTCGTGGCCCCCTGCAGCGTCAAGACGCTGTCGGCCATCGCCAACTGCTACGCGGACAACCTCCTGACCCGGGCCGCCGACGTGACCCTCAAGGAGGGGCGCCGACTCGTGATCCTGCTCCGGGAGACCCCCCTGCACCTCGGCCACCTCCGCCTCATGCGGGCCGTCGCCGAGGCCGGGGGGGTGATCCTCCCGCCCGTGCCGGCCTTCTACCACCACCCCAAGACCATCGAGGACCTGGTGGACCACACGATCGGACGCGTGCTGGACCGGTTCGGGATCGAGCAGGGCCTGGTTCCTGAATGGCGGGGCTCCCGCCCCCCGGTACCGGCGCGGCGCCATGAAGCCGCCGTCGCAGATCGATGCGCTCCGGCAGGTCGGGTGGTGGAGGCCGAGAGGGGCTGAGGTGGTGGTCAATGGAACTGCAGGAGAAGATTCGCGAGTATCTTGAGACGCACGACGTGCTGACATTGGCCACGCTGGACGAGGGAGGACCCTGGGCCACGCCCCTGTACTACGTGAGCGACGACGCCCTGGATCTCTTCTTCCTCTCCGATCCGACCACGCGGCACTGCCAGGCCGTCGCTCGAAACCCGAACGTCTCGGCGGCGATCCACGAGGAATCCGCCGCCTGGACCGACATCAGAGGACTCCAGCTCGAGGGACGGGTCCACCCCGTCGATGACGAGCAGGCAGCGGAGCGGGTCCTCGCCAGCTACACCGCCAAATTCCCCTTTGCCCTCGCCCTGGCCTCTCTCGACGGGCCTCACCGGTTCTACCGTATCCAACCTCGATGGCTCCGTCTGATCGACAACTCCTGCGGCCTCGGCTTCAAGGAGGAGCTCCGGCTGAGCTGAGGGCTTCGAGCACGAGACGGGCGCCCATGGACTTCGCCTCGTCGAGGGGGCCCCCGGCTCCCGAGGCCGTCCTGAGCGTGGCGGCATAGGGGGAGGGCCCGTGGAGCCGGAGCCAGGCCGCGAGCGGGCCCGCGGCTCCCCGGGGCGCCACGAACTCGAAGGTGTGGGGGCCGATCGCGAAGCCCACCCCGGCGGCGTCGAGGTCGTCGCGCCGGACCTCCTGCCCGGCCCGCCGGAGGACGGCCGCATACCAGTGACGCACGGTCGCCACGTCATCGACGGCGACCGCGACCGTGCCGACGCCGCTCACCCGATTCCGCTGCGCCGTCTCCCTGGGGACGCGCTCCTCGCGCGGCGTCTCGTCCCGGATCAGGAACGGTGCCACGCCCCGATACCCTCCGCGGGGGAGCGCGAGCACCCAGCTCAGCTCGTACCCGTCGGGACGCACCCGGGTCAAGGGCGTCGGGTCGTCGATCTCCACGCCGGCCTCCCGGAAGGCCGCCGTGTCGGCGAGGAGGTCGTCCGTCCGCAGGCAGAAGTCCACCAGCCCGCCCCCGCGCTGGAGGGGCGCCCACCAGTAGTGCCCAGGGCTCGGCGCATAGAACGCGATGAGCTCGAGGTAGGCGCCGTCGGCGAACGCGATCAACGCGTTGTGGGTGCCGACCGGGTGTCTCCCGCCCCGCACCACCGTGAACCCGAGCTCCGCGTAGCTCCGGCTCGCAGCCTCGAGGTCCCGGACCGCGACCACGAAGTGGTCAATCCCGATCAGCACGGCGTCCCGCCCCGCACTTGGCCGCCCGGAGGACGGCCTCGACGTTCATGGCCGGGAAACGTTCATGGCCGGGAACCAGAAGGCGAAGTGCTTCTCGTAGAGGAGCGGGAAGCGGTTCGCGAGCCAGGCGATCCCGAGGAGGCGGTAGAGGCGCCAGAAGACCAGGCGCCGGGAGACCACCTCGAAGCGCGCCCGGTACCCCGGGGTGGGGACGGCGCCCGCGAGGTGGTCGAGGACCTGGAGGCCGAAGGCGTGCCGGTGGGTGGGGTCGGCGTAGGCGAGGCAGCTCGAGTAGTGGGGCGCGCGGACCTCGATGAGCGCCCCGGGCCGGGCGATCCGGTGGAGCTCCCCCATCACCGCGAGGACGTCCTGGAGGTGCTCGAGGACGTCCCGGCAGACGATCCGGTCGAAACTCGAGTCGGGGAACGGGTACGGGAAGCGGTCGAGGTCGTGGACGACGTCGGCCAGGGTCTCGGGGGAGCGGTCCACCCCCACCGCGCCCGGCTCCTTGTTCACCCCGCACCCGAGGTCCAGAACCTTCATCCTGCTACCCGATTCATTCTCCCCACCAGGAGGTAGGCTCGATCCGTTCGCCGAGGCGACCGCCGCGACCCTTCGGGGCCCCGGCCCGGAGGTCCGTCCAAGGTTCGAATATGCCCCTCCCGGCCGAAAATCTCCGCGCGCTCCTTGCCGAAGCGCTCCGGGCGCGGGCTGGGCCCGCGCAACCTCGGGGGGAGGTTCGGAAGGGGGGCGGAGCCCCCCTCCGAGGCAATCGATTGCCACGCGC
>JACPHL010000317.1 GCA_016188625.1 Candidatus Rokuibacteriota bacterium
GACGCCCTGGCGGACGCGGGCGCCGCCGCCCTGGTGGAGCTGATCGCCGGGGAGCGCTCGGTGGCGGCGGCGCAGGGCGAGTTCCGGTTCCGGAAGACGGAGGAGCTCGCCCGCCTCCTCCCCGGCCCGGTCACCTCGGTCCGCCCCATCGTCGCCGAGCAGAGCAACACCTCGGTGGTCGTCGATGGGGTCGCCATCCTGAAGGTGTTCCGGCGGCTCGAGTGGGGCCTCAACCCCGACTTCGAGATCCCGGACTTCCTCACCCGCCTGACCCGCTTCCGCGGCGTCCCCGTCCTCGCCGGCTCCGCGGAGTACCGGGGCGGGGACGGGCGGCTCGCGACGGTGGGGACCCTCCAGGCCTTCGTCCCCGACGCGGTGGACGGGTGGCGATACACGCTCGCTCACCTGGGCGAGTTCTTCCACGCCGTGGCCGAGAAGGGGGGGGCCGACGATCCAGGCGCGGCGGTCCGCCAGGCCGCGGCCGACTACCTGGCCGAGGCGCGCGCCCTCGGCCGCCTGACCGCGGAGCTGCACCTGGCCCTGGCCTCTCGCCCCGACGTGCCGGCCTTCGCGCCGGAGCCGATCACCTCGACCGAGGTCCGCGAGTGGGTGGCCGGCATGCAGGCCCACCTGGAGCACGTCGCCGCCGTCGTCCGGGAGCGGCTCACGGCCTACCCCGAGGAGGTCCAGGCCTCGGTCCGGACCTTCCTGGCCGACGCCGACAGCTTCCGCCGCGCGCTCGGGGGCCTCAAGGCCCTCGATGGCGCCGGGGTCGTCAAGACCCGGCACCACGGGGACTACCACCTCGGGCAGGTCCTGAAGACCCGCGACGGCTTCGTCATCCTGGACTTCGAGGGCGAGCCGGCCTACCCCATGGAGGTCCGGCGGGCCAAGCAGTGCCCCCTCCGGGATGTCGGGGGGATGCTCCGCTCCTTCGACTACGCGGCCCACGCCGGCCTCGACGCGTTCTCCGCGGCGGAGCAGCCGGCGCCCGACCTGGTCGCGCGGTTGGAGGCGGCGGCAGAGGTCTGGGAAGCGGCGGTCCGGGACGCCTTCATCGAGGCCTACCTCGACACGGCCCGGGAGGGCGGGGCGGCCTTCCTCCCGCCGGGGCGCGTCACCGTGCACAAGGTCATCGCGGTGTACGAGCTGGACAAGGCGATCTACGAGGTCTTCTACGAGATCCAGAACCGCCCCCGCTGGCTCTCGATCCCGCTGGCCGGCCTCCGCCGGGCCGGCGTGCCGCCCGAGGGACCCGAGACAGGGAGGTGAGGCGCATGGAAGTGGTGACGCTCCTGATCGCCGTGGCTGCCCTGGTCATCGCCGTGGCCGCCTATACTCGCACGGGTGGGATCCAGGACCTGCGCCGGCAGGTGGATTCCCTCAGCTCCGCCTCGGAAACGGTGCGGGAGAAGACCGCCGACGCCGTGGCGCGGCTCGAGCGCCTGATCCGGGGCCGGGAGAAGCCGCCCGGGGAAGGGGAGCCCTGAGTCCCTATACTCGAAGGGGGGTTCCACCCCCCTCCGAGCCTCCCCCCAGGGGTTGCGCCGGCAAAGCCGGCGCTCGAAGCGGACTATCCATACGTGAGGCGAGGGGTCGAGAGCGCGCGATCGCACAGGGTTACTCGCGTGGGTGCGCCGGGCGCGGTGACCGGGTAGGGTACGGAGATGGTCGAGCTGCCGTTCCTGCGCGACCTCGTCCTCCTGCTCCTCCTCTCGCTCGGGATCGCCCTGGTCTTCCAGCGGCTCCGGCAGCCGCCCGTCGTCGGGTTCCTGGCCGCCGGCGTCGTCCTCGGTCCCCACGGCCTCTCCCTGGTGCGCGACGTCCACCAGGTGGAGCTCCTGGCCGAGGTGGGGGTGATCCTGCTCCTCTTCACGCTGGGCCTGGAGTTCTCGCTGGCGGCCCTGGCCCAGCTCCGCCGGCAGGTCCTCGTGGGCGGCGGCCTCCAGGTGACCCTCACGATGCTCCTCACGGTGCCGGTGGCGCTGGCCCTCGGCGGCGGGCGCCAGGCGGTGCTGATCGGGGGGCTCGTGGCGCTGTCGAGCACCGTCATCGTCTTCAAGCTCCTGGCCGACCGGGGCGAGGTGGACACCCCGTACGGGCGCGCGGCGGTCGGGATCCTCCTCTTCCAGGACCTCCTCGTGATCCCGATGATGCTGGGCGTCCAGCTCCTGGCCGGCGTGGTGGACCTCGGGACCCGGGCCGCCCTCTGGTACCTGACGGGGGGCCTCCTCCTGGTGGCGGGCATCCTCGTGGCCGCCCGCTGGGTGATCCCGCGCCTCCTGGAAGAGGTCGTCCGGACCCGCCGGCGGGAGCTCTTCGTGCTGACGGTCATGCTGATCTGTCTCGGGACCGCCTGGGCGACCAACCGGGTCGGCCTCTCCCTGGCGCTGGGCGCGTTCCTGGCCGGCGTCGCGGTCTCGGAGAGCGAGTACGGCGCCCAGGCGCTGGCCGATGTCCTGCCCCTCCGGGACACCTTCTCGAGCCTGTTCTTCATCTCCATCGGGATGCTTCTCGACGTCGGCTTCGTCCTCGGGCACCCGGTGCTGGTGGGCGGGGCGGTGGTGCTCGTCCTGGCGCTCAAGCTCGTCACCGGGGTCGCGGCGGTCTGGGCCCTCGGGCTCGGGCTCCGGCCGGCGGTGCTGGCCGGGTTCGCCGTGGCCCAGGTGGGCGAGTTCTCCTTCGTCCTGGCCCAGGCGGGGGTCGCCGCCCGGCTGCTCGGCGCCGACCTCTACCAGGTCTTCCTCGGCGTGGCGGTCACCACCATGTTCGCCACGCCGTTCCTGCTCGCGGCCGCCGGGCCCCTGGGGGACCGGCTGCTCGCGACGCCGCTGCCGGGGTGGGTGCGGGGGCGCCGGGCGCCCGGCCCGCCGGTCGCGGAGCTCCCCCGCGACCACGTGGTGATCGCCGGCTACGGCCTGAACGGGTCGAACCTCGCCCGCGTGCTCCGCGCGGTGGAGATCCCCTACCTGATCCTGGACACGAACCCGGAGCGGGTCTGGGCGGCCCGGGCCGCGGGGGAGCCGATCGAGTACGGCGACGTGGCCCGCCGTGAGGTCCTGGAGCACCTGGGGCTCGACCGGGCGCGCGCCCTCGTGGTGGCGATCTCCGACCCCGCCGCCACGCGCCGCGCGGTGGCCGTCGCCCGGGCCGGGTGGCCGCGCCTGACCGTCGTCGCCCGGACGCGCTACCTGGGGGAGGTCGAGGAGCTCTACCGGCTGGGCGCCAGCGAGGTGGTCCCCGAGGAGTTCGAGACCTCCATCGAGATCTTCGCCAAGGTCCTGGCCACCTACGACGTGCCGCGCACGGTCATCGCCCAGCAGATCGAGCAGGTGCGGCGGGAGCACTACGCGGTCTGGCGCGACCTCGACCTCTCCGCCCACCGCCTCGGCCGGCTCCGGACCATGCTGGCCGGGCTCGACGTGGACACCTACCGGGTGACCGGGGACTCCTTCGCCCGCGGCAAGTCGCTGGCCGAGCTGGACCTCCGCCGCCTCTCCGGCGCCGTGGTGATCGCCCGGGTCCGGGACGGGGCCGCCCTGCCCAACCCCGGCGGGGACGTGACGGTGGAGCCGGGAGACACCCTGGTGCTCCTCGGGACCAACGCGGAGGTGGAGCGCGCCGCGGCGCTCCTCGGCCAGGGCCCGACCGCGCCCTCGCCGTGAGGGGGGTCGGGCTCGCGACGGCGGGACGACCGATGAACCCGAAGATCACCGCGTGCGGCGAGCCCTCCTGCGCTATCATGGGCGCATGGGACGCCCCGTCTCCCGCGCCCGGCGGGCTCCCGTCCCCCCTGCGGGGCCGGGGTCTCACCGCCTTGTCTTTGACCGAGGCTCCCTCCGCCTCGAGGCGCCCCGGAGCGCGGCCGTCCCGCCCTACCTCGCCTGGGACGACCGCGTGCACGCCTGGCGGACCGAGGCCTTCCACCACCCCCGGCTCCGGGAGGAGGCGGCCGCCTACCGGCTGAGCCTCCAGGACGAGGCCCCGCGCTTCTTCGACTGCCCGCGACTCCATCCGAGCCTCCCCGCGCTCCGCCCGGACCAGGAGGCCGCGGTCCAGGCCTGGGAGCGGGCCGGCGGCCGCGGGGTCGTCGTCAAGCCCACGGGCACGGGGAAGACCGAGATCGCGCTCGCGATCATCGCCCGCCATCGGGTCTCGACCCTCATCGTCGCCCCCCTGCGCGACCTCATGTACCAGTGGCAGCGGCGCATCCGGCAGGCCCTCGGGGCCGAGGCGGGCATCCTCGGCGATGGCCGGCGCGAGGTCTGGCCGCTCACCGTCACGACCTACGACAGCGCCTGGATCCACATGAAGGAGATCGGCAACCGCTACCGGCTCATCGTGTACGACGAGGCCCACCACCTGCCGGGCCCGAGCCTCCACGAGAGCGCCCTCGACTCCCTGGCCCCCCTGCGCCTGGGTCTCACCGCGACCCCCTGGCGCGCCGACGGCCGCGACCGCCTCCTGGCCGACCTCATCGGGCCGGTCGTCTACGAGGAGGACATCGCCGCGGCCCGGGGGCGGACGCTGGCCGACTACACCATCGTCCGGGTCCCGATCTACCTGACGGACGCCGAGCAGGCGGAGTTCGACGCCCTCTCCCGGAGGATCCGGGCGTACGTGGCGGCCCGCCGGCGCGAGGACCCGACCTTCGCGTGGGAGGACCTGACGCGGCTCTCCCGGGCCGACCCCGAGGCCAAGGAGGTCTTCCGCTGCTGGCGCCGCAAGCTGACCCTCACCCACCGCTCGGCGGAGAAGCTCCGCGTGGTCGAGGACATCCTCCGTCTCCACGCCGGCGAGCAGTGCGTGATCTTCACCGCCTCGAACCGGATGGCGCTCGATGTCTCCGCGCGGTTCCTGATCCCCGCCCTGACCGCCCACTCGGATAAGCGCGAGCGGAACGCGGTCCTCGATGCCTTCGCCCGGGGGGAGATCCGGGTTCTGGCCGCGTGCGAGGTCCTGAACGAGGGGTGGGACGCGCCGGCCGTCAAAGTCGGGGTGGTGCTCGGGGGGGAGAAAGGGGTGCGCGAGGCGGTGCAGCGTCTGGGACGCTTGCTCCGCCGCTCGGGGGACCGCGCGGCCCGTCTCTACGAGGTCGTGGTCCAGGAAAGCCCCGACCTGGCCCGGGCGCGGCGGCGGGGCCGGAGCCATGCTTACCAAAGCGCACCGCGTCTATCGGTGGATCAGGCCCGGCAGCTCGATCTTTTTTGACCGGCTGGAGGACGACTGCCTCTCCCACCTGGCCCGGGCGATCGAGGTCTACCGCGTGCGGGTCGGCCAGGCCCTCGGCCAGGTCCGCAACGCCGCCCGCCAGGCGCTGGAAGGGCTCCGGCCGGACCGGGTGGAGGCGATCGTCGAGCTGCTGGACGGGGTCGCCGGTTACGAGTGGCCGCGGGGCCCCTGGCAGGCCGAGCGCCGCGTCCGGGTCTTCGTCGCCGCGGCCCGCGAGCACCCCGTCCTCGACCCGGGGCGGGCGGAGGCCCTCCTGGCGGCCCACCTCGACCCGCCCCTCGAGCGCAGTGACGAGGTCGTGGCGGCGCTCTACGCCGACTACCCGGAGTTTCACCGCCTGAGCGCCTTCCCGGCCGGATACACCGCCGAGGACCTCCGGGCCGACTACGACCTGGGCCAGGCCCAGGCCCTCCTCTACGACGCGACGCGCGTGGTCGTGGAGGCCCGCGCCGACTTCACGCACATCCTCCGCTACGCGCACCTCGCCCGCCTGCTCCACCGGATCGAGCGCCTCGATGGTGGCTACCGGCTCGTCCTCGACGGGCCGAACTCGGTCCTCCGCCAGACCCGGGCCTACGGGGTGGACTTCGCCCGGTTCCTGGCCGCCCTGGTGCAGGCCCGCGACTGGCTGATGGCGGCGGAGATCGTCCTGAGGAAGGGGTGGCGGCCGGTCACCTTCACGCTGTCGGCCGCCGAGGGCCTCCGCTCCCGCGTCCCGGCCCCGGCCTTCTTCGACTCGCGGCTCGAGGAGGCCCTCGCGCGGACGTTCGGGGACGAGCGGGACGGCTGGCGACTCGCGCGGGAGGGGGCGATCCTGGAGGCGGGGGATGCCGTCCTCGTGCCGGACTTCCTCTTCACCCATGCCGACGGGACCGAGGTGGCGCTGGAGATCCTGGGCTACTGGACCCCGGAGTACCTCCGGGACAAGCTCGCGCGGCTCGGGCGCGTGCGGGCGCCGAACCTCCTGGTCGCCGTGCCGGCGGCCCGCGCCCTCGCCCCCGGCGCCGTCCCGGCCCCCGTCCTCCCGTTCCGGAGCCGGATCAAGCCCAGCGACCTGCTGCCGCGCCTCGAAGCGTTCCGCCGCCGCTGACCCCCGGGCGGGGTCTCTCCCCCCGAAGCTCCGGGGAGGCGCTCGCTGTCGGCCCTCAGGCCGTGCCCGCCTTTTTGAGCTTGGCGAAATGCTGCTTGCGGACCTTGGCGACCTTCGGGGCCACGATCATGCGGCAGTACGGCTGGTTCGGGTTTCGCCGGAAGTACTCCTGATGGTACTCCTCGGCGGGGTAGAAGGCCGTGAACGGCGCGACCTCGGTCACGATCGGGGCGCACCAGATGCCCGAGGC
>JACPHL010000315.1 GCA_016188625.1 Candidatus Rokuibacteriota bacterium
CGGCATAGGGTTCCTCCCTCGCCGTTTGTCACCCGCCTTCAATCGAGTTGGACGCTCAAGGGGGGCCCGCTCTCTCTCCAAAACTCACCTGGCGATATCCCGGACAGGCCGCGTAGCGGCCGCTCGTGCAGAACCGGGCGACCGTCTCCTCCGAGGGCACCCGTACGCGCCCCGAAGGGGGCCGGCAGTAGACGGCCGTGGGGTACATCCAGATCCAATCGACCGCGACTGACCTCAGAAAGGGGCAGCGGGCAGGACCCTTCCGGCGGCCGGTCCTGACAGCCTTCAGCCTCTCCATGGCAGCCCCTCCTTTCCGGCTCTCGCCCAACCGCACCGTGCTCTTCACACCCCCTGCCGGAGCCCGGCCAGCTCCTGAAGCCGCCGCCAGTTGGCCAGTCGCTCCTCGCGGGCGGCGAGGAGCGCCGGCGACGGGCGCCCCTCGGCGTCGAACTGACGGGCGAAGCGCCCCTCCGTCCGGGCGAAGGTGACGAAGTCGATCGCCTCGCCGGTCTTGGGGTGCCGCGCCCAGTCTTCCTTCGGGTCGGGGTTCCCCTGGAGCGACAGGCGCTCGCGGATCGTCGCGCCCTTGCGCGGGTCGTAGACGAAGAGGGGGAAGGCCCGCGACTCCACGGCGAGTTGCGCCTGCTCCGCCGCGCGGTCGTCCCCCACGCCGTGCTCGGGCTGGCAGGTCGTGTAGGCGATCACCACGGCCGGCCCCCGGAAGCTGTTGGCGTCCAGGATCGCGCGGTAGAAGTGGTTGATGTGGGCCGGCGTCGTCTGGGCCACGAAGACCTCCGGGTGCATCAGGCAGAGGAGCCCCAGCTCCTTCCGGCGCTCCTGCTTCCCGGCGACCGCGGGGCCCACCGCCGCCATCTTGGCGTCCTGGGCCTGGAACGAGGCGGTGGAGACCTGGCCGCCGGTGTTGGAGTAGACCTGGGTGTCCAGGACCAGGACCTTGATGTCCAGCCCCGAGGCCAGCATCCGCGAGAGCGACTGGAACCCGATGTCGTACATCGCCCCGTCGCCGCCCACGACCCAGAGGCGCTTGGCCTGCCACCCCCGCTGGTCCCACTTGGCCCGCACCCCCATGGCCACCGCCGGGGCGTTCTCGAAGAGCGAGTTGGTCCAGGGGACCAGGAAGGGGTTGTACGGGTAGGTGGAGCAGTAGACGGTGTTGCAGCCGGTGGCGGCGACGATGGCGAGCCCCTCCGGGCCGTGGACGAACCCGGTGGCGGCGGTCATCATCCGGATCGCCGTCCCCTCCCCGCACCCCATGCAGGAGCCGGCCCCGCCCACGTAGAGGAGCGCCGAGGCCTCGGCGAGCATCATGTCGGCCAGGGCCTTCTCGTTGATGTACTCCGGGGGGGTGGGCCCGACCTGCCGGAAGAAGGCGAAGGCCCGCCGGTAACGCCCGAGGGTCTCCTCGTCCTTCCGGACCATCCGGAGGGCGTGATAGCCCAGCTCGTCGCAGACCCGGACGCACTCCGCGCACCCCTTGCACTTGGTGGGGTCGATGAAGATGCCGAACATCGCCCCCTCGAGCCCCCGCCGGGCCGGCACCTCGAAGTACTTCCGCGTCCGGACCCAGTGGGAGGCCAGGGTCGCCCCGTCGCCCGCCTTCTCCAGCTCGGCCTGAAGGCGCGAGGCCGGGACGGCCTTGCCCAGGATGGCGGTGTCCGGGCACTCGGTGACGCAGCTCATGCACCCCACGCACCGCTCGGCGACCAGCTCCGGGATCTCCGGCGCGAGGTAGGAGAAGTCCCGGAGCGCGGCCGTCCCCGGGGGGATGAGGCTCCGGGCGATCCCGACGTCCGCCGGAAGCTCCTGGGAGCCCACGCCCTTCTCGTAGGCCCCGACGACCCGGGCGTTGAAGTCGCCGACGTAGGCCTCGACGTCCAGCTCCAGCACGCCCGCCGGCAGGAGACCGATCTCATGGGCCTCTTTGGCGACCCCCCGCTCCTTGGTGCCGATCTCGGGCTCGGTGGCCTCGGGCTCCCGGGGGGTGAAGGTCGGCTCGTCGCTCATCCCTGGGACTCCGCAAGGTGGCGCACCAGGTCGGTCACCGACAGGATCCCGACCGGGCGCTCCCGGCCCCCTTCCGGCTCCGTGACGATGAGCCGGTGGATCTTCCGCTCGCGCAACAGACGGGCCGCCTCCTCGACGGAAGTCTCCGCCCGGACGCTGACGACGGGGGAGGACATCAGGTGCCTGGCCACCATGCCGCGCCAGTGCCTGAGGTACGGCTGGACGAAGGTGGCGTTGATCAAATCCATGCGGGAGATCACCCCCACCGCCTCCCCCTGGTCGTTCACGACCACCAGGGCGCTGATATCGTGGACGTCCATGGTGTCGGCCACCTCCCCCGCCGGGGTGTCGGGCCGGCAGGTCACCACCCCCACGTGCATCCAGTCGCGGACCAGTGTTTTAGCCACAGAGCCCTCCCGGCCCCGCGAGGACGACCGGAGTCATCGCCCCGGGGGGCACCTCGATGACCTCCTCGTAGCCCCGGCGGACGGCCTCGAGGTTCTCCTGGACCACCGCCTCCCCGCGCTTGCCGAAGAACCTCCGGAGGGAGCGCTCCACCGCCTCGAAGACCTCGGCGTCGGTGAGGCGGCGCCGGCGGAGGAAGGGGGTGGCCCGGAGGAAGACGCCGAGGAGGACGATCCCCTGCATCCGCTGCTGGAGCTCGGGGCGCGTCGAGACCTCGCGGGCGATCCGCACCGTGTCCAAGGCCAGAACCCTGATCTCCCGCTCCGAGATCTGCCGCCGGGCGTGCTCGGGGATGTCGGCCCAGATCGCCGCGGGGTCCGTCTTGCCGCTCTGAATGAACAGCATCCCGCCCCCGGTCAGGCCCGCCAGGGGGTCGCCCAGCCGGAAGGCGTTGACGTCGTTCAAGGGGACGAAATCCACGTGGGTCAGCTCCGAGTGGGTCAGGATCGGCTCCTCGGCCACCGTGAGGTAATAGGTGGTGGGGAGCCCCTTCTTCTCCGAGCCGTAGAGGGGGTAGGCCTGGACCTTGAGGTGGAAGAGGTCTCCGAGGACCG